>DATFRE010000409.1:0-11293 GCA_035263545.1 Dongiaceae bacterium | reverse complement strand
CCATGAGAATCTGCGGCTGCGGGACACGGCCTGGCTCGAGGGTTATGAGCGCTGGTTCGCGGAACGCCTCGGCATAGAGACTCCGGCGGGCGCCGCGATTCCGCCGATGTTCACACCGCATCGGATTCGCAGTGTCGTTCTGCAGAACCGTATCGTCGTCTCGCCGATGGCGATGTATTCGGCGACGGAGGGCGCCCCGGACGATTTCCACATGGTGCATCTGGGCGCCCGCGCGCTCGGCGGCGCCGGTCTCATCTTCGGCGAGATGACCTGCGTCGCGCCGGATGCCCGCATCACGCCCGGCTGCCTTGGCCTCTGGAACGAAAGGCAGGCCCGGGCCTGGAAGCGAATCGTCGATTTCGTCCATGCGGGCTCGCCGGCGAGGATTGGCCTCCAACTCGGCCATGCCGGCCGCAAGGGCTCGACCAAGCGCGCCTGGGAGGGCATCGACCAGCCACTGGAGGCGGGCAACTGGCCCCTTATCTCCGCCTCCGCCCTTCCCTATCTGCCGGATAGCCAGGTGCCGCGCGCGATGACGCGGGCCGACATGGATCGCGTGCGCGAGGAGTTTCTCCGGGCGACGCGCCTTGCCATCGAGATCGGCTTCGACCTGATCGAGCTTCATGCCGCCCATGGCTATCTGCTGTCGAGCTTTCTCTCGCCCCTCACCAACCGGCGCGAGGACGCGTATGGCGGCGATCACGAGAGCCGGGCGCGCTACCCCCTGGAGATCTTCCGCGCCATGCGGGCGATCTGGCCAGAGGAGAAGCCGATGTTCGTGCGCCTCTCCTGTCACGACTGGGCCGAGGGCGGCAACACGGCGGAGGACGCCGTCATCTTCGCGCGCATGTTCAAGGAAGCGGGCGCCGATCTAATCGACTGCTCCTCGGGCCAGGTCTCCAAGGCGGAGAAGCCCGTCTATGGCCGCCTGTTCCAGACCCCCTTTTCCGACAAGATTCGCAACGAGGTGGGCATCTCCACCATCGCGGTGGGTGCCATCTCCGAGGCGGATCACGCCAACTCCATCATTGCTGCCGGCCGCGCCGATCTCTGCGCACTTGCCCGGCCCCATCTCGCCGACCCGGCCTGGACCCTGCATGAAGCGGCCCGCATCGGCCTGACCATGATCCCCTGGCCGAAGCAATATCTGTCGGGGAAGCTTCAGTACGAAACCAATCTCGCCCGGGCCGCCGCCGGCCCGGCCGGTCGCTGACGAGGATGTTGCTCGCGGGCTCTCACGCTTTGGTCACCGGCGCATCCGGGGGAATCGGCGGCGCCATCGCGCTGCGACTCGCGGCGGCCGGCGCGCGGGTCAGCCTCGCCGGCCGCAGGGAAGCGGCGCTTTCAGCCCTCGCCGGTCGGCTGGGCGACAAGCGGGCGGCCTCCGCGGTCTTCGACGTCACGGATGAGAAAGCCGTCGGCGAGGCAGTCGCCTCGGTCCGTGCCGCGTCCGGCCCCATCGACATCCTCGTCAACAACGCTGGCACGTCGCTGAGCGCGCCCTTCACCCGCACCGATGCGGCCCTCTGGTCGGAGATGCTGGCCGTCAATCTCACCGGCAGCTATCTCGTGACCCGGGCGGTGGCGGGGGAGATGCTGGCGCGCCGCGCCGGGCGAATCGTGAACATCGCATCCACCGCGGGGCTCGCGGGCTTTGCCTATGTCTCGGCCTATGTCGCGGCGAAACACGGCCTGGTCGGCCTGACTCGGGCGCTTGCCGTTGAGTTCGCGCGCGACGGCGTGACGGTCAACGCCGTCTGCCCCGGCTATACGGAGACGCCGATGCTGGACCGTGCGGTTGCCAACATCACGGCGAAAACGGGCCGCAGCGAATCCGAGGCCCGCGCGACGCTGGCCGCCAGCAATCCCGGCGGGCGCCTGGTCACGCCGGAGGAAGTCGCCGATGCGGTCCTCTGGCTCGTCTCGCCCGGGGCCTCGGCCGTCACCGGTCAGGCGATCGTGATCGCCGGATAGGAGGAACCATGACCGAGATGAGGCGCCCCTTCGCCGGCTATACGCCGCGCCATTTCCGCTGGCAGGGGAGCGAGGATGGGCGCATCGCGACCATTACCCTCGATCGCCCGGAAAAGAAGAATCCCCTGACCTTCGAGTCCTATTCCGAGCTGCGCGATCTCTTCCGCGGGCTCGCCGCAGCCTCCGATGTCCGCGCAGTGGTGCTGACCGGGGCGGGCGGCAATTTCTCCTCCGGTGGTGACGTCTTCGAGATCATCGAGCCACTGACCCGGATGGCGATGCCGGAGCTGCTCGCCTTCACGCGCATGACCGGCGATCTCGTCAGGGCGATGCGACGCTGCCCGCAACTCATCATTGCCGCGGTCGACGGCGTCTGCGCGGGGGCCGGGGCCATGCTGGCGCTGGCCGCCGATTTACGCCTCGCCACACCTGCCGCGAAGACCGCCTTCCTCTTCACCCGGGTCGGCCTCGCTGGAGCGGATATGGGTGCCTGCGGGCTGCTGCCGCGGTTGATCGGCCAGGGGCGCGCCGCCGAGCTTCTTTTCACCGGACGCAGCATGTCGGCCGAAGAAGGCCATGGCTGGGGCTTTTACAACCGGCTGGTGGTGCCGGCCTCCCTGCTGAAAGAGGCCGAGGATTGGGCCCGGTCGCTCGCCGACGGTCCCTGGTTCGCCCACGGCATGACCAAGACCATGCTCAATCAGGAATGGGCCATGGGCATCGAGGAGCTGATCGAATCCGAAGCGCAGGCCCAGGCGATCTGCATGGCGACCGGTGATTTCCGTCGCGCCTTCGAGGCCTTCGCGGCCAAGCGCCGGCCGGAGTTCCGGGGAAACTGAGATGACGCCCTCGCGCGCCCACCTCGCCTGGCCCTTCTTCGACAATGCGCAGCGCGACTTCCAGGCAAAGCTCGATGCCTTCCTCGGATCGAACGCTCTCGCCGAGGCGGATCACCACGATTGCGATGCCACGGTGCGCCGCTTCGTGCGCAAGCTGGGGGAGGCAGGCCTGCTCCGGGCCGCGGTGCCGGCAAGCCATGGCGGGCTCGCCGATCCGATCGATTCCCGCCTGCTTTGCCTGGCCCGGGAGTCCCTCGCCTATCACGACGGGCTCGCCGATTTCGCCTTCGCCCTACAGGGCCTGGGCAGTGGTGCCATCGGCCTGGCCGGTTCCGATTCCCTGAAGGCATCGATCCTGCCGAAGGTGGCCCGCGGCGAATGGATCGCTGCCTTCGCGCTCTCCGAAGCCGAGGCCGGCTCGGATGTGGCGGCCATGACCACCGCCGCCCGCGCCGATGGCGGGGACTTTGTCCTCGATGGCGAAAAGACCTGGATCTCGAATGGCGGCATTGCCGATGTCTATACGGTCGTGGCGCGCACGGGGGAGGCGCCCGGTGCCCGTGGGCTCTCCGCTTTCGCCGTCTTCGCGGACGATCCCGGCTTTCGGGTGGTCGAACGCATCGAGGTGATCGCCCCCCATCCGCTTGCTCGCCTCGGCTTCGAGGGCTGCCGCATTCCCGCTTCGCGCCGTCTGGGCGCGGCGGGCGAGGGCTTCAAGCTCGCCATGCGCACGCTCGACATCTTCCGCGCCTCGGTCGCCGCGGCGGCGCTGGGCTTCGCGCGGCGCGCCTTCGACGAGGCCGTCGCCCATGCGCGCACACGGGCGATGTTCGGCCAGCATCTCGCCGACTTCCAGATCACCCAGGCCAAGCTCGCCGATATGGCCGCCATGATCGATTCCTCCGCGCTTCTCACCTACCGCGCCGCCTGGGCGCGCGATGTCGCGGGGCAGACTGCTGCGGTCGAGGCGGCCATGGCCAAAATGACGGCAACGGAGAACGCCCAGATCGTCATCGACCAGGCGCTCCAGATGTTCGGCGGCCGCGGCGTGCGCTCCGGTGAAATTGTGGAGCGGCTCTATCGCGAGATCCGGGCGCTCAGGATCTATGAGGGCGCCACCGAGGTTCAGAAGCTGATCATCGCCCGCGCGATCCTGAAGGACGCCGAAGCTGCCGCGGGCAATGCGCATCGCTAGCTGATGGAGGAGAAAGGTTTGGCCCGTCTCGTCGTCACCCGCATGCTGCGCTTCGGCGATTGCGATCCCTCCGGCGTTGCGTATTTTCCCTCCTATCTCAACATCCTCTGCGGCGTGACCGAGGAGTTCTGGCAGAGGATCGGGCATTCGTGGAATATCCAGCTCGCAGGGCGCGGCATCGGCACGCCCACTGTTCACCTCGACTGCGATTTCGTCGCCCCCTCGACCTACGGCGATGAGCTGAGCTTCTGTGTCTCCATCGCCCGGCTGGGCCGCTCCTCCGTGGAGCTCCGCCACGAGATCACCTGCGGGGAGGAACGGCGCTGGTCGGCGAAGCAGATCCTGGCCCTCGTCCATTTCGGCAGCCGGCGCAAGCCCCTGCCCTGGCCCGACGACATCCGCACCGCCCTGCAACATTTCATGGAGAGCCCGGATGCATGAAATCCTGCAGCCCGATGGCTGGGCCAAGCCCGTCGGCTATTCCAACGGCATCGCGGCCCGCGGCCGGCTCGTCTTCATCGGTGGTCAGATCGGCTGGAATGCCGCGAGCGTCTTCGAAACCGATGATCTCGTCGGCCAGGTGCGACAATGTCTGGAGAATGTCGTCGCTGTTCTGCGCAGCGCCGGCGGCGGGCCCGAGCATCTGACCTCCATGACCTGGTATTTCACCGACAAGAAGGACTATCTCGCCCGGCGCAGCGCGATCGGCGCCGTCTATCGCGCCGTCATCGGGCGTCACTTCCCCGCCATGGCGGCCGTGGAGGTCGCGGCACTCGTGGAGGATCGCGCGAAGGTCGAGATCCAGGCGATGGCCGTGCTGCCCGACTGACCAAAAGGCAGGCGATCGAGCGAACATCCGGAGGTGTGCATTGACAAGGCGCCCGGTTATTTTAAATTTCAACTATTGGCATCGTCCATGGCCGAGCGAGGCTTTGCGATGATCCCCAGCGCCCCGATCCGAACTGCCCATGTCGACGGCTTCATCCGAGACCGGCTGCCGCCAGCCGAGCAATGGCCCGTGCTCCTCCTCGACCGGCCCGAGTTCCGCTATCCCGACCGCCTGAACTGCGTCAGCGAGCTTCTGGATCGCTGGGTGGAGCAAGGCAAGGGCGAGCGTCCCTGCCTGATCTCGCCCAACGAGAGCCTGAGCTATGGCCAGCTGGCCGAGCGGGTGAACCGCATTGCCAATATCCTGACCCAGCGATTCGGCCTCCTTCCCGGCAACCGGGTACTGCTGCGGGCTGCCAACAACCCGATGCTGGTCGCGGTCTATCTGGCGGTGATGAAGGCCGGCGGGATTGCGGTTGCGACCATGCCGCTGCTGCGCGCCCGCGAGCTCGCCTATCCTATCGAGAAGGCCCGGATCCGGTTGGCGGTCTGCGATGCGCGCCTCGGCGAGGAGATGGAGAAGGCCCGCGCCCTGGCGCCAGCCCTGGAGCGGATCCTCTATTTCGGCGGCGAGGGCGAGGACGATCTGCTGCGGCTGATGCCCGCGGCTTCACCCCGTTTCCCGGCCTGCGACACGGCAAGCGACGATGTCTGCCTGATCGGCTTCACCTCGGGCACCACGGGAGAGCCCAAGGGGACCATCCATTTCCATCGCGACGTGCTCGCGATCGCCGACGGCTATAGCCGCCAAGTGCTGCGGCCCGTGCCGGAGGATCGCTTCATCGGCTCACCACCTCTCGCCTTCACCTTCGGCCTCGGCGGCCTCGTCGTTTTTCCGCTCCGCGTCGGCGCCTCCGCGGTTCTTCTAGAGAAGGCGCCACCCGACGATCTCCTGGCGGCGATCGACCGCTACGGGGCCACTATCACCTTCACCGCCCCCACCGCCTATCGCGCCATGCTGGCCAAGATGGGAGCCGGCTCGCTCAAGAGCCTGCGCAAATGCGTCTCCGCCGGTGAGACCCTGCCGAAGCCGATCTTCGATGCCTGGCTCGAGCGCACCGGCATCAAGCTCATGGATGGCATCGGCGCCACGGAAATGCTGCATATCTTCATCGCCGCGCGGGAGGAGGAGATCCATCCCGGTGCGACCGGCATCCCCGTGCCGGGATATGAGGCTTGCGTGGTCGATGGTGCCGGCGAGGAAGTGCCGCGTGGCACACCCGGACGTCTCGCCGTGCGTGGCCCCACGGGCTGCCGCTATCTCGATGATCCGCGCCAGCTCCACTATGTGCAGAACGGCTGGAACATGACCGGCGACACCTATATTCAAGACGCCGATGGCTATTTCTGGTTCCAGGCACGCTCTGACGACATGATCATCTGCTCCGGCTACAACATCGCCGGGCCCGAAGTGGAGGTCGCCCTCCTCTCCCATCCCGATGTCCTCGAATGCGCGGTTATCGGCGTGCCGGATGCCGAGCGCGGCATGGTACCGAAGGCCTTCATCGTGCTCGCCCCGGGGCGCATAGGAGATGCGAGGATGGTGAAGGCGCTGCAGGAGCATGTGAAAGCCGAGATCGCCCCCTACAAATACCCCCGTACCATCGAGTTCCGCAGCGCGCTGCCCAAAACCCATAGCGGCAAGCTGCAGCGATTCCGTTTGCGCGAGGAGGCCGCAGAGATGCCACATATCAGCACCGCCGGAGCAAGATGACCAATATCGATGGCAAGATCGCCCGCGATCTGGAGGCGATCGTTCATGGCGCGCCCGAGGATCACAAGGCCGAGCTACGGCTCTGGCTCAGGCTGCTGAGCTCGACCAATCTGATCTCGACCGAGGTGCGCCGGCGGCTGCGGACACAGTTCGACGTGACCCTGCCCCGCTTCGATCTCCTGGCCCAGCTCGACCGCGAGGAGGGAGGCCTGCGCCTGGGCGAGCTCTCGAAGCGGATGATGGTGACCAACGGCAATGTCACGGGCCTCGTCGAGCGGCTGATGAAGGAGGGGCTGATCCGGCGCGAGAGCGTGGACGGCGATCGCCGCGTCGGTCTTGTCACCCTGACGCGAGCGGGGCGCGCGGCCTTCTCGCGCATGGCCGCCGCTCATGAGCTGTGGCTCGCCGAACTGTTCGCCGATCTCGCGCCTGCGGATATCGATCTGCTGATGAAGGGGCTCGCGGCGGTGAAGGGCTCCGTCACCGCCCATGCCGCGGCACAGGAAGCCTGACCGAGGCGGCAGCTACAGCGCCTTGCGCAGGGTGAGATTGACGCGCCGACGCCCCAGGATCGGATGCTCGCCCTCCTTCAGTGCTAGCACGCCATGGTGGAACAGCCGCGCAGGACCGCCCCAGACGACGACATCGCCATGGAAGAGCGGCACGCGCAGCACCCTATCGTTTCGGCGATTGCCGCCGAACTGAAAGATCGCCGGCAGGCCGAGGGATATCGAGACCACGGGATGGCTTAGATCCCGCTCGTCCCTGTCCTGATGCAGGGAGAGGCGGGCGCCGGGCTCATAGCAGTTGACCAGGCAGGCATCGGGAACGAACACCGGAAAGCCAGCCTCCGCGGATGCCGCCCCAGCCAGCTGGCGGAACAGAGGCGGCATAGGTGGCCAGGCTGCGCCGCTCAGCGGATCAATGGGATCGTAGCGATAGCCGCGCCGGTCGGTGACCCAGCCGGCCGCTCCGCAATTGGTCATTGCAACCGACATCTCGAATCCGCCGGGCGTCGTCATGTGCCGGAAAGGCGCCACTGCGACGACCTCCTCGATCACGGCGAGAATCGGCGCCGCGAAGTCGAGCGCGCGGCCGCGGAGCAGCCAGGCGCCCGGCCCCAGCGCCTCCCGCTGCCCGACCTCATGCTCGGCGAAGAGATCTTGCACGCTCATCCTTCTTCATCGTCACGTGGAGGTTAAGATAGTATTCGCGACACACAATGAAACCACCCATGGGGATGCTTCAATGAGCGGGGGGATCGGGGGCGACGAGATTGCCGTCGGGGTGAGGGCATCGCCAAACGAATCCGACCAGGCATGGGCAGAACATCGCACCCCCGAGATGGTGCTATCGCACAGGATGGAGCGCTCCATCCTCGACGCGTCGAATTTGAGCGACTTTGTCCCGTTTGCCGTCGGCGATCGCAAGCGCTACGCAACCTGCTCGACGTTGCCTGGTTTCCGGGCCCTTATCTCGCGGTGATCAATCTCTACGGCGAACATCTGCGGATCTATCGTTTCGATCATCATGGCGCCCCGGGACGAACGCCGGGCGCGGCTTCAGCTTCTGCACGAGATCACCGAGGGAGTTCCGTCGCCCGAGGGCGTGAGCGTCTCGCCGGACGGGAAGCTGCTCGCGGTCGGCCATTCGCTGACCGAGGACATCGGTGTTTCCCTCTATCCCATCGATCCGGAATCTCTCCTGCCCGGTGCGAGGCAACGGATCTGCCGCGGCTCGGCCATGGGTGCATTCCACGGCGTGACATTCGCGCCCGATGGCCGCCACATCGCCGTCACCGAGATCGGCAGCCCGGGTTTCGTTGCGGTCATGCGGGCGGCATCGCGAGAGCGGACCTGCTTTCTCGAGAACAGATATGCGCCCTTCAGACCCAAATCGATCGCCTTCTCCCCCGATGGTCGCTTCGCCCTCATCGTCAGGGGTCTCAATGTCGGCCCGAAAGCGGCGGCGCTGGTACCGGGCGGCTTGCTCTCGGTCCATCCCTTTGACGCGGCCAGCGGTATCATCGCGTCGGAAGCTCTCGCCGAGTTTCAGGGCCAGAGCACCTCGTTCATCCATGTCGATATGTGCAGCATCCTGCCCACGGCTCCCGGTGCGCCCTACCGCATCCTCGTTGTCGACCAGGGAATCGACGAGATCGTTGCCTTCGACTTCGATCCGGGGAGTCGGACACTCGCCTTCGCGGGCCATTTCCTGGCCGGGCTATCCTTCCCTCACGGCGTGGCCGTCAGCGCCGACGGCCGGTTTGTCGCGGTGACCACTTACGGAGATGACAGCCTGCGCATCTTCGACATGATGCGCGGCGGCGAGGCACTCGAATCTCCGCGGGCCTGAACCCGGCTGGTCGCCTCGTCGCGTTTTGCAGATCTCCATGATTCGCTGATAGATGGCGTTGAGCCCGGCGGCGAATATCTCGCTCGAAAAGAGCTGCTGGGCTCTCTCCCGGCCCTTCCGGCCCATCTCGGCGACCAGCTCGGGGTTATCCGCCAATCTCTCCAGATGCGCCAGCGCCTCCGGCAGGCGGAAAGGCGGGATCAGGAACCCGGTCTGTCCATGCTGGATAAGCTCCGGGGCCGCTCCCCAACCATAGGCGATGACGGGCCGCCGCGCGGCCATTGCCTCGGCGATCGTCCGTCCGAAGGATTCCGGAACGCGCGTCAGGGAGAGTACGACATTGACCAGTCGAATAGCGTTGAGGGGATCCGCGATATAACCTGGGAATCGAAGATTCGCAGGGCCCGTCCAGGCACGCATCTGCTGCTCCAGGCGCTCAATCCGCTCCGTCCGCGGCCCGATGGCGTAGAACTCCAGCTCGGGCCGGCGAAGGCTGGCCATATGGGCCAGATGGGCGAAGCTGTCGACCCCCTTCTTCACCCCGTTGCTGCTGACGAGGCCGATTTTGAGCCCAGCGGGCTCGACCTCGTTCGGCACATCGAAGCGCGCAACATCGATGCCGTTGTAAAGGCGAAAGCTCTCCTCCCTTCGATAAAAGAGCCGATGGGTGGCATCCGAATTGGCAATGACGAAATCTGCTGCCGCGTGAATGCGTTTCAGGATCGCGTCCGCATCCTCGCCAAAGCGCGGCATCAACTCCCTGTCCTGATCGATGAGCTCGCGCGCATGCACGATAGCTGGCAGACCAAG
Source organism: Dongiaceae bacterium (assembly GCA_035263545.1). GTDB lineage: Bacteria > Pseudomonadota > Alphaproteobacteria > Dongiales > Dongiaceae > DASXQK01. The sequence goes on along the minus strand of DATFRE010000409.1, from coordinate 1,518 downwards.
CCGCCTCGCCGCGACCAGGGGATCCATCAGCGTCACGGTGTTCACATGGAGGAGATCGACGCCCTTGCTGCGGAACAGGGTTGCGAAGCGCGAAACGGCCTCGGGGTCGAATGGCCGCTCCTTGCTCCACCACTGATATGAAAAGACGGTTATATCCCGGGTCCGTTCGGCGACCGCTCGCAGATAGGCCTCGTTGCTGCTGGGCAGCACGCAAGAAAGATCAAACCGCCCGCGATCGACGGCGGCGAGCACATCCAGGAGACTGCGTTCCGCGCCAAACAGATTGTCGCCCACATGATGGCCGACGACCATGATATGTGGCTTACGTCCCGAAGCAGACTCCGCGTCGGGAGGTTCGTCGGCAGAGTTCGCTTGGATATCCGGCATCGCGAGGTCTCGGCTGATCGCCCACGGAATCGCGCCTGAATCTACGGCGAGACCCGATCCTAGTACAGCCGCCCGCCGTTCGGCACTGGCCGATCCGGGCCAATCATGACGACCTCGCCTCTCCCGTCGGGGAAGCCCAGCACCAGCACCTCGGACATGAATCTGCCGATCCGCTTGCGCGGGAAGTTGACGACGGCGGCGATCTGGCGGCCCACCAGCTCCTCGAGGCGATAGTGGGTGACGATCTGCGCCGAGCTCCTCTTTAGGCCGATCGCCGGGCCGAAATCGATGGTGAGCTTGAAGGCCGGCCGGCGCGCCTCGGGAAAGGGCTCGGCGGCGATAATCGTGCCGACCCGGATATCCACCCGGCGGAAGTCGTCATAACCGATCTGGGGACCAAGCGCTTCGGCGCCGGATTCGGGATTCATGGCCGTGACGCTACAAGCGCCCGGCAGGAAAAGAAAGACCGCCGCGTTGGGGGGAACGCGGCGGTCTCATCGGGCGGCCTCGACAGGGAGGGAACGAAGCCGCCGGTCTCTTGCTCGAAAAAACTGGCCGGTTAGGCCGCCTTCTTCGTCGGCGTCGCCTTCGGCTCGAAAGCCGCCTTCACCTCGTCGAAGTTGTCGACGACGCGCTTGCGGATCACCTCGAAGGCCTCGCTCTGGGACTTCTGAATCAGCTCGGCCAGCTCGTTGACGTTGGCGACAGCGGCCTCGAAGGCCTCCTTCGCCGCCTCGGCCTGCTTCGTCAGCTTGCCCTCGACGCTGCCAGCCGCCACGACTTCCTTGGTGGCCTTGGACAGGTCCTCGGCCGTGGCGCGGGCCAGCTCAACCTGCCGCTTAGCGACAGCCTGGGCGCCCTCGATAGCGCGCTGGTGTGCGGCCGTCAGCGCCTCGATGTTCTTGCGCTGATAGGCGAGCAGCCAGTTGACGTCGATGTTGGTGGCCTTGCCATTGCTCCAGAGCTTGCCGAAATCGGCGAACAGCCGATTGAACTCGGACTGCCACTGGGCGAAGTCCGGCGCTTTGATGAACTCGGGGTCGAAAAAGGTCGTCGTGTTCTTCACCATGATTGCCCTCGCTCAGGTTCTTCCCTCAGCGCCGCCCTTTGCTGCGCTGCACAATTCGTTGA
>DATFRE010000408.1:0-4218 GCA_035263545.1 Dongiaceae bacterium | reverse complement strand
CACCATCTCGTCGGCGCCGACAATGGCGCTGGCGTAGTTCGGGAGGGTGACATCGAGGGCAGCGTGCATCGCCTCATCCGAGTAATCCGCTGTTGCGTCCCTGACCACCGTGACCTCGTAGCCAAGCTCAGCCGCGATGCGAACGGTCGCCTCGACGCAGGTATGCGCTATGAGGCCGATGACAATGAGCTGATGGATTCCGTGCTTCTTGAGCTGCAAGTCCAAATCGGTGTTGGCGAAGCCGCTGGAACACCAATGCTCCGCCGCGACGATCTCACCTGGCTTGGGCATGAACTCGGGCCGGATCTCGCCGCCCCATGTGCCGTATTCGAAGGTCTTTCGGTCCGCTGCCGCCTTTTGTACGGGCGCAATGTATTTCCAAGTCTCGTAGTCGCCCGGACGGTAACGACGATGCAGCGCATAGAAGACACGAAGCTGCGCCTTTCGCGCCGCGTTCAGGATCTGCAGCATATGCGCGATGCAGTCATTCGCTTCTGCGACGGCCCGAATGTGGTCCCATAATTTGCCGCCTTCGGAAATAAAATCGTTATACGGATCGATCACCAGGAGCGCCGTGAGCTCTCTGCTGTAGGTCAGGTTCGCCATGGCCTCGCTCCAACGATCGTGTCGAGGCGGCATCATTTTTCTGGCGCCTCGTCGGCAAATTTGCCGTCGCTAAGGTGAGTGAGCAGAGACGTTCAGGCGCTGTCGACGGCAATCATCATATCCTTGCTCATGTCTGTTGCGGATTGCCTGAGAGCGATAAGGGGTTGGTACTCTGGCGCGTTATACCAGGTGTTCAAAGTCTCCATATCGGGAAACTCGAAAATGATCACCCGATCCGGCACCCAATGTTTTGTCTCCAGAACCCTATGACTGCCTCTCGCCAGGGATCGACCCCCGTACTTGGCGACCAGCGGGCGAACCTTGTCGCCATATTCCTGAAACTTGGCCGGATCCGTGATCGTATGCTCCACAACCAAATAGGCAGGCATGTCGAGTCCTCCACAGGGTTGCGACTGCTTGGCTCAAGTCATCGGTAAGGACGGGTGGATCGAAACATCCTACTCCTCCGGCCGGAGGTTCGGTAGCCTTCGCACGCCGCCCTGATCATGGTTCGCTCATGAGAACCATGCTCGGGGTGATGCTGCGGTCCCGAGATAGGCGATCACACGGCCGTCGATGGCGGCGAGGCCGCCCAGGATGAGGACGAGCCCGGCGAGTTCGCGGGGCTCGATGCGCTCCTGAAGGAAGATCGTGCCGAGGGCAAGGGCGACGATGGGCAGCAGGAAGGTGACCAGCAGCAGGTTGGTCGGCCCGACACGCCGCAGCAAGCGGAGATAGAGAAGATAGGCGACGGTCGTGCTGAGAGCGCCCAGTGTGGCAATGGCGCCGAGGCTCGCCCTTGAGGGCAGCACATGCCAAGGCTGCTCCAGGATCAAGGCGCCGGGCAGCAGCAGGAGTGCCGCGCCCGTCAGCATGCCGCCGGCCGCAACCTCGACAGGAAGCTCGCGCAGCCGCCGACCCCAGATTCCGGCGCCGGCATAGGAGACCGCGGCCAGCAGCACGGCGAGCCCGGCGAGATCGGCCGGATCGAAATGCGACAGGCTCTCCGGCCCGATGAGCACCGCCACGCCCAGAAAGCCGAGAGCGACCCCGGCGAGGCGCCGCGGCGTCAGACGTTCCTGACCCGCCGCGTGGGCGGCGAGCACCGTGAAGATCGGCGTGGTCGCATTGAAGATGGCCGCGAGCCCGCTCTCGATATGGGTCTGGCTCCAGCAGATGAGGCCGAAGGGAATCGCGTTGTTGAGCGCGCCCATGACGAGAAGCGAGAGCCAGATCCGCGGGCCTCGCGGCAGTGTCCGGCCTCGCAAGGCGGCAACCGCGGCGAGGATCACGGCGCCCAGGCTCACCCTGAGCAGCGCCACTGTCAGCGGCCCATAGCTCGCCAGTGCCAGCTTGACGAGGGAGAAGCCGCTGCCGAAGACGAGCGCGAGACCCAGCAACATCGCCCAGTCCTGCCCGGCCATCGGTTTCGTCATGCGCGCAGGGATCGCATGGCGCGCGGGTGCGCTCTATCCGAGGCTTGCGCCAATACCCTCTCCCGCGCTTCGAAACGGGAGAGGGACAATGGGGTGCGGGTGAGGGACAATGAATTGCGCGTCAGCTTTTCTCCAGCCTTCGCTTGAGCTCGACCAGGCAGGCGGCGCGGTCGGCGGCGAGGTCGCCTTCGATCCACCAGCGCTCCATCTCGCGCATGAGCTCGCCCAGCGCCGGGCCCGGCTCGGCGCCAAGACCGAGAGCATCCTGGGCGCGGATCGGAAAGCGCGGCGGCTCCCAATCGGCGAGAGCGACCAGCGCCCCCCAGGTCGGATCGTTTTCGGGCGCCGTTTCCTCAGCCGACCAGGCAAGGAGCGCGCGATCGCGAAAGGCCTCGGCGGATAATTCGTAGCGCAGCGCGCGGCGTGCCTTTTCGTCGAGGGCGGCCCGCGGCGCCGGCTCCGCCAGCGCCCGCAGGATGCGCTCGCTGAGCGCATTGGAGAGTCGCAAGCGCCGGGTGACGTCGCGGGCGGCCCTCTCGCCCCCTACCAGCACCGCGGCCAGCCGGCGCGGCGGCGAGGGCTTGAGGCCGCGGCCGGTCTCGATCGCCGTGAGCCGCGCCAGGCGGCGGAGACTGCGCGCCTCCGGCAGGAAATGGGCGAGCACGCCCGCTTCGCCCATGAGGGCCAGCACCGGTGCCGGATCGGGAGCGGCGAGCAGCTTCAGCGTCTCGGCCGCGACCCGCTCGCCCGAAAGGCCGGGCAGCAGGTGGGCGAGGCGGCGCGTGGCGGCGAGGGCTTCGGGATCCGGCGGCGGCGCGCCGTAATGGGCATAGAAGCGGAAGAAGCGGAGCAGGCGCAGCACATCCTCGCGGATGCGCGCCTCCGCCTCGCCGACGAAGCGCACGCGCCGGGCGCCGAGATCGGCGGCGCCCCCGAAAGGGTCGTAAAGCCGCCCGTCCGGCGCGCAGGACATGGCATTGAAGGTGAAATCGCGCCGCGCCGCATCGGCGACCCAATCATCGGTGAAGGCGACCTTGGCGCGCCGACCATAGGTCTCGACATCGTGGCGGAGCGTGGTGATCTCGAAGGGCTGGTGGAGCGCGACCGCCGTCACGGTGCCGTGGTCGATGCCGGTGGGCACCGCCTTCAACCCGGCTGCCTCCAGAAGCTCGATCACCCGCGGCGGCTCGTCGGGCGTGGCGATGTCGATATCGGTGACCGCTCGCCCGAGCAGCGCATCGCGCACGCAGCCGCCGACGAAACGGACCTCCCTTCCGCCGGCGGTGAGTGCCGCGATCACCGCCTCGGTCGCGGGCGCGCGCATCCAGGGCTGCGGCGGCAGATGAGCGAGGCTCACTTCGCGGGCTCGTAATGGCCGGGCACGATCTGGCCGTTGACCACCTTGGGCGGCAGATAACGCTCCGTGGGATCGGCGCCGCCAAACAGCGTCAAAGCGAGGAAGGTCACGCCGAGCAGCAGCACGCCGGCGCCAGCGAGCCAGATCCAGGGCAGCTCCGGGAAGCCCGTCCCCTGGCGCGGCCGCAGCACCCAGAGATAGCCGATATAGATCACCGTCGGCAGGATGAGGGGGAGCACGATCTCGAAGAATTGCCTCATGCCGAACCCCTCGCCCCCCACACCCCGTCCCTCTCCGCCCTTTCGGCGGGCGAGGGGGAATTGGGGGCGACAGCGGCGCTGCGCGCGCCCCTCATCTTCTTCATGAGCCGCCCCATAGCAGCTCGGAGAGATTCACCACCATGCCCGCGGTCGCGCCCCAGATGTAGCGGCCGTCATAGGGGATCGCCCAGAAAAAGCGCTCGCGCCCCTGATAGAGGCGGCTCTCGCGGCGCCGGTTGGCCGGATCGATCAGGAAGTCCAGCGGCACCTCGAAGACATCGGCCACCTCCTGCGGGTCGGGCGCGAGCGCAAGGGGCGGTGTCACGAATCCGACCAGGGGATATATGCGAAAGCCGGTACGGGTGACGTAGGTATCGAGACGCCCGACCAGGCGGATCCGATCCCGCCGCAGGCCGATCTCCTCCTCCGTCTCGCGCAGCGCCGCGGCCGCTTCATCCGCATCGCCGGGCTCCACGCGCCCGCCGGGAAAGCTGACCTGCCCCGCATGGGCGCTGAGATGGGGCGTGCGGAGCGTGAAGAGCACCGAGAGTCCTTGGGG
>DATFRE010000407.1:0-15788 GCA_035263545.1 Dongiaceae bacterium | reverse complement strand
TCGGGCAGCGGCATCCTGTGCGGGGCCGAGGTGTGGTTCATCGGCGATACCGACATCGATATGCGCTGCGCCCTCAATGCCGGGTGCCTCCCCGTTCTGCTCCGTCCCGAGCCGCCGGCCGCCGGGGAGTTCGATGCCCATCCGCCCGCAATCCACCTGCCGGATTGCGCCGGGCTCACGGCACGGCTGCGTGCTCTCGGGGTTTTGCCGCCCCCGAATATGTGATAGGCAACCCCGTTCTCGTTCGATCGTCTTTCGTTCTATAGATCATCCCGTTCTACCGATCTCCAGATTGCCGACGGGCCCCTAAAAAGGTCAACAAAGGAGGGATCCGATGACCACGACCAAGACTCAGAACGTCCAGGACGTCTTTTTGAACAACGTCCGCAAGAACAAGACACCGGTGACCGTCTATCTGATCAGCGGCGTGAAGCTGCAGGGCATCATCACCTGGTTCGATAATTTCTCCGTGCTGCTGCGCCGGGATGCCCATTCCCAGCTCGTCTACAAGCACGCCATCTCGACTGTCATGCCGGCCGCGCCCATCCAGCTCTTCGAAGGCGGCAAGGAAGACGAGGTGGAGTGAGGGCCTCCGGATCTCGATGAACGACGGCAATTCCTCCTCGGCACCGACGATGCGTTCGCTGGTGCTGAGTCCCGTTCTGCGCGGTGCTCCGGCGGGACCCCGGAGCGCGGAGGCGCGGCTGGAGGAGGCCGTCGGGCTCGCCCATGCCATTGACCTCGACGTCGTCCATGACGAGGTCGTGCGACTGTCTCAGCTGCGGCCGGCAACCCTTCTCGGCTCCGGCGCCGTCGAGCGGTTCAAGGACCTGATCGCCGCCGAGGAGATCGGCCTCGTCGTCGTCGACTGGGCGCTGACGCCGGTTCAGCAGCGTAACCTCGAGAAGGCCTGGGGCTGCAAGGTCATCGACCGCACGGGCCTGATCCTGGAGATTTTCGGTGCGCGCGCCCGCACCGCGGAAGGCAAGCTGCAGGTGGAGCTCGCCGCTCTCAGCTATCAGCGCAGCCGCCTGGTGCGGTCCTGGACACACCTGGAGCGCCAGCGCGGCGGCTTCGGCTTCCTCGGTGGTCCCGGCGAAAGCCAGCTCGAAATCGACCGCCGCCTGATCGGCCAGCGCATCGCCAAGCTCAAGAAGGAGCTCGAGGACGTGAAGCGCACCCGCGGCCTGCAGCGCAAGGCGCGCCGGCGCGTGCCGTTGCCGGTGGTGGCGCTGGTCGGCTATACCAATGCCGGCAAGTCGACGCTCTTCAATGCCCTCACGCGCTCGGCGGTGATGGCCAAGGACCTCCTGTTCGCCACCCTCGATCCCACCATCCGCACGATGAAGCTGCCCTCGGGCCGCAGCATCGCGCTGTCCGACACGGTCGGGTTCATCTCCGAGCTGCCCACCGATCTCGTCGCCGCCTTTCGCGCGACGCTGGAGGAGGTGGTGGAGGCCGACATCGTGCTCCATCTCCGTGATATCGCCCATCCCGACAGCAGCGCCCAGGCGCTGGATGTCGAGGAGGTGCTGAAGGATCTCGAAACCGATGCGCTGCACGGCCATACCGTGATCGAGGTCCTCAACAAGATCGACCTTCTGCCCGTCGAGGACCGTGCCAAGCTGAAGGCGCGCATCCGCGACGGCAGCGGCTTCCCGGTCTCGGCGGTGACGGGGGAGGGGATCGGCGAGCTGCTGGCGGAGATCGACCGGCGGCTGGCGGCCGGCCAGGGCACGGCACGCTACCGCCTGCGTCACAATGAGGGTGAGGCGATCGCCTGGCTCTACAGCCATGGCACGGTACTGGACCGGCGCGACGACGAGGAATTTACCTATATGACGGTCAGCCTCGGTCAGGAGGAGCGGGCGCGTTTCGAGCGGCTGCAGCGTCATCACGCGTGACAATACGGGTCGATATGGCGGCGGTCGGAGGCTTGATCTCCGAGGTTGCGGCCGAGGAGATCATGCCGCGCTATGCCCGGCTTGCGGCCGGCGAAGTCCGCGAGAAGGGGCCGGGGGATCTGGTGACCGTCGCCGATGAGGCGGCGGAGCACCGCCTGACGCCGGCGTTGGCGGCGCTTCTGCCGGGCTCCGTCGTGGTGGGCGAAGAGGCGGCGGCCGCCGATCCTACGGTTATCAAGCGTCTGGAGGGCGACCAGCCGGTCTGGGTGATCGATCCCGTCGACGGCACGGCGAATTTCGCCGAGGCCAAGGGCGATTTCGGGGTCATGGTCTCGCTCATCCAGAAAAACCAAACCCTGGCTGCCTGGATCTACGATCCGCGCCATCAGACGATGGCGACGGCGGAAAAGGGGGGTGGCGCCTGGTTGGACGGGCAGCGCCTGAAGGTGGCATCGCCGCCGGCCGATCCGGCCGAGTTCTCCGGGGCTTTGCTGGCCGGCTTCTATGGCGATCCCGAGCTGGGAAAGCGGCTCAATCAGCGCCGCGACCGGGTCCGGCCCATGAAGAGCCTGCGCTGTGCCGCGGCGGAATATGTCCGGATCGCCAGCGGCAAGATGCATTTCCTGCTATTCAGCAAGCTGATGCCTTGGGACCATGCGGCCGGCGTCCTGCTGCATGGCGAGGCGGGTGGCTACAACGGCTATGTCGATGGCGGGCATTATCTGCCGACGCGCCTCAAGGCTCCGGCCCTCATGCTGACGCCGGATGAGGAAAGCTGGAACGGGCTCTACCGGCGCTTGATCGAAGCTTAAGGAACGAAGGGGCAGGGCGATGGCCAAGTGCGCATTCATTGGACTGGGCGTAATGGGCTTTCCCATGGCCGGGCACCTCAAGGCCAAGGGCCATGAGGTGACGGTCTATAACCGCACCGCGGCGCGGGCCGAGGCATGGATCGCCAAACACGGCGGCAAGCGCGGCGCCACCCCGGCCGAGGCGGCGACGGGAGCCGAGTTCGGCTTCGTCTGCGTCGGCAATGACCACGACGTGCGCAGCGTGCTTCATGGCCCCACCGGCGCGCTGGCGGGACTGGCCCGAGGGACCGTGCTCGTCGACCATACGACGGCCTCGGCGGAGCTCGCCCGCGAAATCGCCGAGAAGGCCCAGGGGCAGGGGGTCCATTTCCTCGATGCACCGGTCTCGGGCGGCCAGGCGGGGGCCGAGAAAGGCATGTTGACGGTGATGGTCGGCGGCGAAAGCGAGGCTTTCGAGCGGACCAAGCCCGTGATCGATTCCTACGCCCGGGCCTGCGTGCTGATGGGCGCGCATGGTTCCGGCCAGCTCGCCAAGATGGTGAATCAGATCTGCATTGCCGGGCTTCTGCAGGGGCTGTCGGAGGGCATGAACTTCGCCGCCCGGGCAGGGCTGGACGGCGCAAAGCTGATCGAGACGATCTCCAAGGGTGCTGCCCAGAGCTGGCAGATGGAGAACCGGGCCCTCACCATGCTTGCCGGCAAGTTCGATTTCGGCTTCGCCGTGGATTGGATGCGCAAGGACCTCTCGATCTGCCTAGCGGAGGCCAAGCGCAACGGCGCCCGTCTTCCGGCGACTGCCCTGGTGGACCAGTTCTACGCCCAGGTCCAGGCCCGCGGCGGCGGACGCTGGGACACCTCGAGCCTGATGCATCTCCTCGTCAACGACTGAGCTGGGCGGACTGCTCGGCTAGGCGTGGGTCGTCGGCGGTGCCCCTTCGAGATATGTGGAGTCCGAGAAGGGGTCGGGTCCGCTATAGACCCACATCATCCGCGCCTCTTCCTCGCCATCGTTTCCCCAGGCATGGGGTACGCGCGGCGGAATGATCACTGTGTCGTCGGGACCGAGGACGTGACGCTCCTCGCCCAGACGCACCCAGATGCGGCCGGCGAACACGACCACCGTCTCCTCCACTTGGTGGAAGTGGAGCGGGACTGCCGAGCCGGGGGCCGCCCGGTTCATGAGCAGGCTGAGACCCGTCGCACCAAGGTCGCGATGCGCCAGGAAGCGTCCATGGATTCCCTTGCGCATGAGAACTTCCGGAATCTTGCTCGCGCCGACGAAAGGCATGGTGCGTACCTTTGGGCTGCAGTCCTGACGCCTTCATCTTGGCGCAGCCGCGAGCCGGTGCCAACGGGGACCCAGCCGGACGATGGCGTTACGGGCGCGCCGACCAGGGCTTGACCGTGCCGACAATCGTCAATGGCCGGCCGCTCGCAAGAGCCTCGGACGCACCGGCGCTGATTTCGTCATGGGTCAGCCAGCGGGTTCGACCGCCTGGCTCGAGGACGAAGCCGAGCACCGCGATCCGATAGTCCAGCTGCGGAAAGATCGCGAAAGAGGCGCGCCAGTGGTCGAGGGCCGTCGGTGTCGAAGGATCGGCGACGGCGCTGCCCAGCACGTGGCAATAGACCTGCTCGACATGGCGGGCGACCGCGAGCGGAATCGCCGGCGCCGCGGTGTGAATCCAGCAAACGGCGCGGGTGATGGGCCCATTGTCCCGTCGCGCTTGGAGGAGTGCGCCCTCGAGAGCGTCGGCGTCGCGGTAGTCGAGGGCGAGGGGCGCAATGCCGGCGGCAGTCTTGGCGAGCCGGGCGAGGCGGTGCCGATCGCGGGCGATTACGGAGACATGGCGTCCTTGCCGGGCGAGGGCGGTGACGATGCCCGACAGCATGCCGCTGCCGCCCACCACGAGGTCGTGGCCGCTCACCTCTTGGCCCGCCACTCCTCCGCCTTGACCGCCTGCCAGGCGGCCTCCAGCCGCTCGATGCCGGCCGCGGCCAGCTCGCCGATGCCCTCCTGGCGGATCCGGGCTTCCACGGCCTGGAAGCGGCGCTCGAACTTCGCGTTGGTGCCGCGCAGCGCCGATTCCGGATCGACGCCCAGATGGCGCAACAGGTTGACGCAGACGAAGAGCAGATCGCCGCATTCATCGACAAGGGCGCCGGCATTGCCCGTCGCGACCTCGGCCCTGATCTCGCCGAGCTCCTCGGCGAGCTTGGCCTCGATCTGCTCCAGGGCGCCCTCCGCCGGCCAGTCGAAGCCGACACGCGCGGCCCGGCGTTGGAGCTTGAGAGCGCGGGTGAGGGCGGGAAGTCCCACCGCTACCCCGTCCAGAGCGCCGACGGGCCGCCCCTCGACCTCGCCCTTGGCCGCGCGCTCGGCAGCCTTCTGCGCTTCCCAGGCATGGGTCTGGGCCTCGGCGCCCTCGACGACCGCATCGGCGAAGACATGGGGGTGACGCTTGATCATCTTGTCGTTGATGGCGCGGGCCACGTCCTCGATGCCGAAGGCGCCGGCCTCCCGCGCCATCTGGGCGTGGAAGACGACCTGGAGAAGGAGGTCCCCCAGCTCGTCCTTCAAAGCAGCCATATCGCCGTGCTGGATGGCGTCGGCCACCTCATAGGCTTCCTCGATGGTGTAGGGCGCGATGGTCGCGAAGTTCTGCTCGACATCCCAGGGGCAGCCGCGCGCGGGGTCGCGCAAGCGCGCCATGATGGCGATGAGGCGCTCCAGGGGCGGACGCTCCGGCGAGAGAGGATCCGCGCTGCTTGCCGGCTTGGTCATGCTTCGGGAGGTCCGAAATGATGGGCGGGAAGAGCTCAGCATAGCGTTCCGGCCGAAGGGCCGCAGCAATCCATATATCGCATAATCTATATTATGACAAATACGACCATGTATCAGGAAAGCCCTGGGCCATGGGGATTTCCGAGGTTATACCCAGGTTTCCAGATGCTGTCATGGGCGGTTTCAACGCCGCTCGCATAATCCCCTCCTCGCGGCAAAGCCGATATGGAGCCAGCGCCGGAAACTTCCTGTAGTTTTAGCCTTCTCGGCGAAAATCCTTTTGCTTAATATGAGGGTGATCAGCTTGAGGGGGTTTGAGCCATGGCCGTCGTCTCCATCGCCGAGCATGTTTCCCATCCTTCCCCCACGCAGCTGGTCTGGCTGCGCCGCGGCCTCGATCAGCCGGGCGGCAAGCTCCCCTTGTTCGACGAATGGGGCCAGCGTGTGAACGAGCAGACGGTGCGCAGCTGCATCGCCCATGGCTGGGCCGAGCCCTGGTTCGCCAATCCCCTCAAGCCCGACTGGCTCGTCTGCAAGCTGACGGCCAGCGGGCGCGCTCTCGCCGCCCATCACTGAGCCGACCACAGTCGAGGCATGAACGAAGGGCCCCTGATGGGCCCTTTGCGTTAGCTCGCTTGTCTTAATGGAGAGAGAGATGGTCGGAGCGGCGGGATTCGAACCCACGACCCCCAGCGCCCCATGCTGGTGCGCTACCAGGCTGCGCCACGCTCCGACCGGAGCTCTTACTTGAAGACAGCCGACGGCTCTTGCATGGGGCTCTGCCGCCGGCCGCGCCCTATATAGCCGCCACCGCGGCGGCGCGCAATGAGGGGCCGCGTCTTTAGTCTCAGGGCTCCAGCAGTGCGAGCAGGCGGTCGCGTAAGGAGGTCAGCTGGAGGATGGCGGAGGCGATCTCCCGCTTGCGGCGCTCGGTGGCGCCCAGATGGCTGAGATCGATCGTGTCCGCCTCCAGGGCGTCGACCCGCTCCTTCAGCGAGCCCTCGCGCATCAGGCGCTGCACACCCTTGATGGTATAGCCCTCGTGATAGAGCAGACTGCGGATCTGGCGCAGCAACTCCACATCCTCGGGGCGATAGTAGCGGCGGCCGCCGCCGCGCTTCAGAGGGCGCACCTGGGGAAACTTGGTCTCCCAGAAGCGCAGCACGTGCTGCGGCACTTCCAGCTCGTCGGCGACCTCGCTGATCGTGCGGAACGCGCTTGCCGATTTCTCGATCCGGCGTGTCGGGGCAGGCCGCGTGGGCGTCGCTTCCGGCGCGTCGGGCGTTGCTTCGGTCTTTGCTTTGTTGGCGGGCACGGAAGCGGTCACGACGGGGCTCCGTTGACGCGATTCTTGAGCACATGGGAGGCACGGAAGACCAGGACGCGGCGAGGCTTGATCGGAACCTCCTGGCCGGTCTTCGGATTGCGGCCGATCCGTTGGCCCTTGAGCCGCACAAAGAAGCTGCCGAAGGACGAGATCTTGACGGTCTCGCCCCGGGTCAGCGCTCCGGACATTTCGTTCAGGACTGCCTCGACCAGCTCGGCGGATTCGTTGCGAGAAAGCCCGACCTCCTGGTACACGGCCTCCGCGAGATGGGCCCGGGTAATGGTATCCTCGGCCATGGCGCGCTCACTGCAAAAGTCTTCACAAAAGACTCTAATTACGAGTCGGAAGACAGTCAATTACATAGGGATGGAGAGGTTTTCTCGTCCGGCATCGCGGCCGGGACCAGGAGGGCCGCCTGGCCCTACCAGCGGATCAGGGCCGAACCCCAGGTGAAGCCGCCGCCCATGGCCTCCAGCAGGACCAAATGGCCCGGGCGGATGCGCCCGTCTCCCGATGCCTCGGCAAGCGCCAGCGGGATGGAGGCGGCCGAGGTATTGGCATGGCGGTCGACGGTGACGATGACCTTCTCCGCCGGAAGATGCAGGCGCTGGCCCATGCTGTGGATGATCCTGAGATTGGCCTGGTGAGGCACCAGCCAGTCGAGGTCGCGCCCGCTGATGCCCATGGCACCGATGGCGGCATCGACCGCCTCGCCCATCTTGACCACGGCGTGGCGGAAGACCTCGCGGCCCTCCATGCGCAAATGGCCGGTCGACTGGGTCGCCGAGGGGCCGCCATCGACATAGAGCAGCTTGTAATACTGCCCGTCGGAGTAGAGATGGGTGGTGAGGACCCCCCGGTCGGCGACATTGCCGCTCCCCTCGCCCGCCCGCATCACCACCGCGCCCGCGCCGTCGCCGAACAGCACGCAGGTGCCGCGGTCGTTCCAGTCGAGGATGCGCGAGAAGGTCTCGGCGCCGATGACCAGCGCCGTACGCGCCTGGCCCACCTTGATGAAGTTGTCCGCAACCGCGAGCGCATAGACGAAGCCGCTGCAGACCGCCTGCACGTCGAAGGCGGCGCCACGATGCATGCCGATGCGGGCCTGGACCTGGGTCGCCGTCGAGGGAAAGGTGTGGTCGGGCGTCGAAGTCGCAAGGACGATGAGGTCTACCGCATCGCCTGTGATGCCGGCCGTCTTCAGCGCCACATGTGCCGCTGCCGTTGCCATGTCGGAGGTCGTCTCGCCGGGTGCTGCGATATGCCGCTGGCGGATCCCGGTCCGCTGCCGGATCCATTCATCCGATGTCTCGAGGCGAGAGGCCAGATCGGCATTGGTCATCACCTGCTGCGGCAGATAAGAACCGCAGCCGATCACCTGGGAACGTAGGATCATCAGAGGGCGACCACCTGCGGGCTGGATGGATTGCCAGCAGAAACGCGGGTGAAATCCTCGCGGATCTTATCGAGGGACTTCTGGGTGACCATGTCGACGGCCACGCCGATGGCATTGGCAAATCCCAACGCATCGGTACCGCCGTGACTCTTCACGGCGACGCCGTTGAGACCGAGGAAGATGGCGCCGTTATAGCGCCGCGGATCTGTGCGCACGCGCAGCGCGTTCAGGGCTGGCCGCGCCAGGAGGTAGCCGAGGCTCGCCACCATCGAGCTCTTGAAGCTGCGCCGCAGGAACTCGGCATAGAGCTTCGCCGTACCCTCCAGGGTCTTCAGCGCCACATTGCCCGTGAACCCGTCGGTGACGATGACGTCGACGGTCCCGCGCGCAATGTCGTCGCCTTCGACGAAGCCATGAAAGCTGCCGGGAAGAGGCGTCTCCTTCAGGATCGCAGCAGCTTCGCGCACCGCCTCATGACCCTTGACCTCCTCCGAGCCGACATTGAGGAGACCGACAGTGGGCTTGAGCGTACCCAGCACCGTGCGCGCGAAGACATTCCCCATCACCGCGAACTGCACCAGGTTCTCGGCATCGCAGCTCAGATTGGCGCCCATATCGAGCATGACGCTCTCCCCGCGCAAGGTCGGGAAGAACGAGGCAATCGCCGGGCGATCGATGCCCGGCAATGTCCGCAGCACGAACTTGGCGATCGCCATCAGGGCGCCGGTATTGCCGGCAGAAACGATGCCCGCCGCCTCGCCCGACTGAACCGCGTCGATCGCAAGGCGCATGCTCGAGCCGCGCCCGGCGCGCAGTGCCGTCGAGGGCTTGTCGTCGGCGGCGATGACCCGGTCGGTGTGACGAATCTCGCCTGCCTTGCTCAGCGCGCCATAGCGCTTGAGCAGCGGTCCCAGTTTCCCCTCATCCCCGAAGAAGAGGAACTTCACGTTGGGGAAACGCTGCCGGGCGATGTTGGCGCCCTTGACGACCATGTCGGGCGCCCGGTCGCCGCCCATCGCATCGAGCGCAATGCTGAGGCTGGCCGCCTTCACCGGAATTGGCCTCCGCGCGAGGGGACCGACACGAGAGGGTTATGCAGCCGGGGGGGCCGCAACCTCCCGACCGTCATAATAGCCGCAAGCGGCGCAGACGTGATGCGGCCGCTTCAGCTCACCGCAATTCGGACATTCGATCGACTTGGTCGTGGCCAAGCCATGGTGCGAGCGCCGCATGTTGCGACGGGACTTCGACACCTTCTTCTTCGGAACTGCCATGATAGATCTTCCTCGAGTGCTGCCGTTTAAGGCACGGCCAATCCCGGCGCAACACGGGTTACCCGGGCACCGAAAGCGAGCGTTGTTTAGCCGAGTTCAGGGCCCCGGGCAACTGCGACGTGCAAGACACGAGCAAAACCTCCCATCCGGGGCGCAATTCACGGCTTTTTCTTGAGGGCCGAAAGGATGGCGAAGGGGCTTTGCGGTTCCGTCTCTGTCGCGGCTGCCAGAGCGGCTCCGGGGGCCCGCGGATAGGGATCCAGGGTGACGGCGAGCTGCTGTGCCACCGCCTCCCCCAGATCGATCTCACCTGCGGGGATGGGCTCGGGGGCGTCCTCTCCCAGCGGATCCAGATCCTCTTCGGCGGCCATGACGGCCGAAGCGCTGTAGCTGGTTTCGAAATCGGCCTCGAGATGGGCCGGCACCGGGGCCAGGCTGACGACGCAGCTCTGCACCGCATCGGCGAGAAAGTGCCCCTCCAGGCGGATGATATCGCCCTTGTCACGCCGCAAGGTCAGGTGCGCCTCCAGGCGATCAAGGGCGAGCAGGCCGAATCGCCCCGCCAGCGCCGCCCGCTCTGCCGGGCCGGCCTCGATCTGGCGCTCGACAGGCTGTGTCCCGACGCTGTCTGCCGCCAGAGGGCGGGAAAACTCCGGCGTCACCCTCATCGGCTCGGTCATGGTTTCCTCCTTTCCGATTCGGCCATCGCCGCGGGCCGGAAATCCGGTTCCCCGAAATCCGGGCGACCGGCCAGGATCTCCGCAACCGGCTGGCGCGCCAGGCTCGCATCGGCCTCCGCCAAATAGCGCGCCATCGCCTCCAGCTCCGCCGGCTGGGACGAGACGGTGCCATACACGTTGCGTCGCAGCGCCTCGCGCACATCCCCCCTCGCCTGCCCCTCGTCATAGGCGGCGACGCGGCCATAGAAGCCGGTTGCCATCCGCTTGACCCGCTTGCCTACGCCCAGATCACCGGCCCCCATCTCGCGGAGGCTCGCGTCCATATCGGCGAAGAAAGTGTCCACCAAAGCCTGGGCCATCGCCTCGGCCGCGGTTCCCCCGCCCCGCAGGCGGCGAAGGACGAGATAGCCGTGAAGTGCCACCATCTCGAAGCGTCCATCCAGGCTGTCCGGCGCCCCGCCCAGGGCATAAAAGCGCGGATCGCGGGCGCGCTCGACGATGGCGGCATAGAGCGCCGCCGCCGGCGAGGCGGCCGGGCGCGAGCGGAAGGGATTCCAGGCGGGCATGGTGGGCTTCCTTGACAGCTGCAAGAGCTGGGTGCGATTAGAGCGTGTGTGGAATCCAGTCTAGAGTGGCCGCGGCGGCGGCGGTTTTCAATGGCCGCCGTATGGTGGTTCGCAAGGGAAGAGCCCGCCGGCAAGCGAGAGGCGATGAGAAGAGCGGGTCTAGCATTGTTCGGCCTGGGGGCGCTGTTTCTGTCCGACTGCGAGGCGGTCTACGACACCCACGGCAATCTCCCGGACCCTGATTCGGTGCTGCAGATCCAGCCGGGCGTCGATGACCGCCGCCAGGTCGCCGAGCTTCTAGGCTCGCCCTCGTCCGTTGCGACCTTCAACAACCGGACCTGGTACTATATCAGCAAGAAGACCAAGACGATTTCCTTCCTCGATCCGGAGGTCCTGGATCAAGAGGTGCTGGCGATCAAGTTCGACAGTGCCGGCTTGGTCAGCGATATGCGGATCTACGGCCTCGAGAACGCGCGGCCCATCACCCCCGATCCCAACGCCACCCCGACCTCGGGCAAGGAGCTGACGATCCTGCAGCAGCTCATGGGCAATATCGGCCGGTTCAGCTCCGGCGCCACCAGCAAGGGTTACTAGGGCGTTTCTGCCAAAGGCGGAACGCTCCTGGTCTTGCAGTTGTTACGCTCAAGCGCCGCGCGGGCTTCAGAGCATGGTTCACTCATAAGAACCATGCTGTAGCAGAGACGGAAACGCCCCGGCGATCTCTCGCCGGGGCGTCCCGAACTCTCTATGCCTTGCTCAGTGGGCGATGATCGCCAGCAGCAGCAGGGCCACGATGTTGATGATCTTGATCATCGGGTTGACGGCCGGACCGGCGGTGTCCTTGTAGGGATCGCCGACCGTGTCGCCGGTGACCGCGGCCTTATGAGCCTCGGACCCCTTGCCGCCGAAATTGCCCTCCTCGATGTACTTCTTGGCATTGTCCCAGGCCCCGCCTCCGGAGGTCATCTGGATGGCGACGAAGAGGCCGGTCACGATGGTGCCGAGCAGCATGGCGCCCAGCGCCGTGAAGGCCTTGGCCTGCCCGTCGACGATGCGGATCACGAGGTAGAGCACGATCGGCGCCAGGACGGGCAGCAGCGAGGGCAGGATCATCTCCTTGATCGCCGATTTGGTCAGCAGGTCGACGGCCCGGCTGTAGTCGGGCTTCGCCTTGCCTTCCATGATGCCGGCGATCTCCTTGAACTGCCGGCGGACCTCGATCACCACCGAGCCCGCGGCCCGGCCCACCGCCATCATGCCCAGCGCGCCGAACATGAAGGGCAGCGAACCGCCTATGAAGAGGCCGATCACCACATAGGGATCCTGGAGGCGGAACTCGATCGGCATGTTCGGGAAGTAGTGCTGGAGATCCTGGGTGTATGCCGCGAAGAGCACGAGGGCGGCAAGGCCCGCCGAGCCGATGGCATAGCCCTTGGTCACCGCCTTCGTGGTATTGCCGACCGCGTCGAGGGCATCCGTCGTCTTGCGCACGTCCTTCGGCAGGTTCGACATCTCGGCGATGCCGCCGGCATTGTCCGTGACCGGGCCATAGGCATCGAGCGCGACGACCATGCCGGCCAGGGCCAGCATGGTGGTGGCCGCGATCGAGATGCCGAAGAGCCCCGCCAGGCTGTAGGCGGCGATGATGGCGGCGCAGATCACCAGCACCGGCAGGAAGCAGGCCTCCATCGCGACTGCGAGACCCTGGATGATGTTCGTCGCATGGCCGGTGGTCGAAGCCTTGGCCACGCTGCGCACCGGGCGGTAGGCCGTCGAGGTGTAGTACTCCGTGATCCAGACCAAGAGGCCGGTGACAGCAAGACCAACCAGGCTGCAAAGGAAGAGGCTGGTGCCGCTGACCGGGGCATCGCCGATCTGAAGCTGTCCGCCGAAGCCGATCAACACCTGGATGATGATGGCGATGAGGACCGCCGAGATCGCGGCGGCGGCAACGAGGCCCTTATAGAGGGCCCCCATGATGTTCTCGGAACCGCCGAGGCGCACGAAGAAGGTGCCGATGATGGAGCCCACGATGCAGACGGCGCCGATGGCGAGCGGCAGGAGCATGGCCGTGGCCTGGGCCTCGCCGGTGACGAAGATCTGGGCGAGCAGCATGGTGGCGACGGTGGTGACGGCATAGGTCTCGAACAGGTCGGCCGCCATGCCGGCGCAGTCGCCCACATTGTCGCCGACATTGTCCGCGATCACCGCCGCGTTGCGCGGATCATCCTCGGGGATGCCCGCCTCGATCTTGCCGACGAGGTCGGCGCCGACATCCGCACCCTTGGTGAAGATACCGCCGCCGAGACGCGCGAAGATCGAGATGAGCGAGGCGCCGAAGCTGAGCGCCACCAGGGATTCGATGATGCGGCGCGGCTCGAGCCCCAGATGCTGGAGGAAGAAATAGTAGATCGCCACGCCCAGGAGGCCGAGGCCGACGACCAGCAGGCCGGTGACCGCGCCCGCCTTGAAGGCGATGTCCAGCGCCGGCGCCAGGCCCTTTCGGGCAGCCTCGGCCGTGCGGACATTGGAGCGCACGGAGACGTTCATACCGATATAGCCGGCAGCGCCGCTGAGCACCGAGCCGAGGACAAAGCCGAGGGCGACATAGGTCCCCAGGGTGAGAATGAGGATCACGGCAATGGCGACGCCGACGATGGCGATGGTGGTGTATTGGCGGTTGAGATAGGCCCGCGCGCCCTCCTGGATTGCCGCGGCGATCTGGCGCATCTGATCGGTGCCGGCATCGGCGGCGAGAACCGTGCGGGCGGTGACGGCGCCATAGACCAGTGCGAGGGCACCGCAGACCAGCACGAGCCAATCGATCGTCGATATCATCTTTGTCCTTTCATCCCACGGGAGCCCGCCCGCGCCGTTGGCAGCGGGGGTCCTTGAAAAACCGCGGGACCATACGGGAATCGTCTGGGCGGCGCAACCGCTAGTGGCTCGGAACCCGGATGCGCTCAAGACTCCTTCGGCTGCCTCGCTTTCGGCTTTCCCTTGCTCGAGCCAGCCGGGCCAAGAAGCATGACCAGCTTGAACTCGGGCCGGCCAGCAAACGCGAAGGCCGCCTGCTCATAGGCGAGAGGCCCGTCCTTGGGATGGTTGAACTGCCTCACGCCCCCTTCCCGGCCAAGCACCGCATGCGCCTCCCACAGCCGGGCAAAGACAGTGCTGCGGGCGCGCAGCTCCTCGGCCAGGGACTGCATCCCCCGGTCTTCAGGAAACACGCCGCATTCGGCGCGGAACTCGGCCAGCACCCGCCGCGCGCGTTCTTCCCAGCCGCGGATCAAGCGTCGGGCCGCAGGCTCGAGGAAGATGAAGCGCAGGAGATTGCGCCCGCCGGGCTTGTCGGCCGACCGGTCGAGCCAGCCGATGAAGAGGCGGCTGGCCAATGCATTCCAGACCACGGCATTCCATTGCCGGTCGAGCACATAGGCGGGCGCTGCGATGGCCTGGACGGCCGCCTCGAGGGTGACGGGAACTTCGCTTGCGGGTGCTGGCGCCGGGCCGGCGGGGTCGCGCTTGCCCGCAAGATCGAAAACGTAGGTGCGCTCGGCTGCCGAGAGCTGGAGGGTGCGGGCGAGGCGGGCCAGCGCTGCCGGTGATACGGAGACATCCCGGCCTTGCTCGATCCAGGTATACCAGGTGACGCTGAGGCCCGCAAGCTGGGCGACCTCCTCGCGCCGGAGCCCCGGCGTGCGGCGGCGGCCGGCCTCGGGGAGTCCCAGCGCGGCGGGACCGAGACGGGCGCGCCGCGCCATCAGGAAGGCGCCCAGAGCGTGACGGCGATCGAGGGTTGCTGACGTGGCCATGGCAGATCTTATACCAGGATAAACTCGCACCTCGTACCAGTGTAAAGCGTAGGGTAACAGGACGGGTGCAAGGATCAGGAGGGCCAGAGCGATGGCGAGCAAGACCCAGGAAGCCCTGGTGGCCGGGCAGTTCGGACCCCAGGCAGCCGCCTATGTCACCAGCGCGGTGCACGCGAGCGGCGCCGATCTCGACCAGATCGAGGCCTTTGTCCGCGGCCATGCGCCGGGCCGGGTTCTTGATCTCGGCTGCGGCGGCGGCCATGTAAGCTATCGGGCGGCGGCCCATGCCGGCGAGGTCGTAGCCTTCGACCTTTCGGCGGAGATGCTGGCGGCCGTGCGCCGGACGGCCGAGGCGCGCGGGCTCGCCAATATTGTCACCCAGCAGGGCGCGGCCGAAGCCATCCCCTTCCCCGCCGCCAGCTTCGACATGGTGCTGAGCCGCTACTCCGCCCATCACTGGCACGATTTCGCCCAAGGCCTGCGGGAGGCGCGCCGCGTGCTGAAGCCCGGCGGCCATGCGCTCTTCGCCGATGCCGTGACCCCCGGCGCCCCGCTGCTCGACACCTTCCTGCAGTCGATCGAGCTGCTGCGCGATCCTTCCCATGTCCGCAACTACACGCGTGGCGAATGGGAAGATGGGCTGCGCGAGGCGGGCTTCCGGCCCGGGAGAGTCATATTGCACCGGGTGCCGCTGGAGTTCACCTCCTGGGTTCAGCGCATGCGCACGCCCGAGATCCATGTGGCGGCGATCCGCTCCCTCGAGCAGCGGATGTCGGCGGAGGTCACCGCCCATTTCGACATCCGCGAGGATGGCAGCTTCACCCTCGATGCCATGACGATCGAAGCGCAGGCCCGATAGGGGCGCCTCGCGAGCCCCCTCACCCCGGCCCTCTCCCGCCAATGGCGGGAGGGGGGCGAAAAGCGGTTGCCGCCCGAAGCCCGTCCGCTGTTTCTGCAGCGGATTTACAGCCAAGGGCGCCACTCCTACTTGCCGAGACTACGGCGCGGCTGCGATCTGCTTCTGCATCAGGCGCGGTCTTGTTAAGCTTGTCACGGGTGTCCAGAAGACCAATAAAGCCGGGCATTTCTCGTTATGCCTGTCAGCCGTGAAACCAGCCCGCGTGAGATTTGGGGGACTTCTGGGGGACTTATATAATTTCTCCCGGGCCTGGGCGACGATGGGCGCCAGCCGCTGTAGCTCCAGCGACTTTCCACCCCGCGCAACTCGC
>DATFRE010000406.1:0-7679 GCA_035263545.1 Dongiaceae bacterium | reverse complement strand
GATCCCAGCATCCGTCTCCTTGACCAGATGGAGCAGCATATCGGGATCCTGCTCCTGGGGCCGCTTGGAGCGGTCGCCCTTGGGGTCGGTGTTGCCGGAGACGTGGAAGGTGTCCGAGCGCAACGCCCGGAAGATATGGCTCTCGATATTCTCGGCGAAGCGCGGGTCGACCTCGCGCAGCACGTTCTGGCCGTCATAGAGCGACCACATCTCGCCGATGGTCTCTTCGCCGACGCGCACCACCACCCCGCGGATGTCCTTCATCACCAGATCCACCGCCCGGCGCTTGGCCTGCCAGTCCTCCTGGGTCTTCGGCAGCTTGTAGCCGATGCAGTTGGTCTCGCCGGTCGCCTCGTCGACATAGGTCATGGCGGGCGCCGTCGCCTTCTCATGGGCGAGGTCGTAGATCCGGGCGCGGATATCGACGACAGGCTTGAAGGCCGGATGGGTCGTGACGTCCTTGACGCGCTCGCCGTTCATCCAGACCTGGCGGCCGTCCTGCAGGGACGCGCGATACTCTGCTCCAGTTTTGATCATTGTGGCTGATGCCTCCCGGGATTCCCCGCGCGAAGGTAACGGGTTTCAGGGATGCCCGACATCCCCCTTTGCCACAGCCTCAGTGCGAGGAACCGTCATGCGACTTTTGGATGAACGGCGGCTGATCGGGAGGGTCACCGTCACCGCGGCCAAGCTGACCAGGGGTCGCGGGGCCGCATCGACGGCGACGGCTCGATGGCGGGCGCATGGCCTGCGGCCTGCCCGATCGGAAGGAGACGGGCCCCCTCGGCCGAGTCGGTTCCGAAGGAACCTGCTACCCTTCCCGGCTAGGTTTGATCCGGCAATCCGACCCCTCCCAAAGACGTAGAATCGTTCAAATATTGCTGGCTTTACAATATGTAGTAAGGCAGCGCAGAATGCCTACCTATATGGGGGGAGAGGCCGACAAGAAGATCGAGCAACTGCCCGCCTCTGGCGGCGCCGGCTCATTTCCCTCATCGCGCAAGACATCAGGGGGATTGACTTTATGACAACTCAGCACCGGCCCGACGACTATGCGGGCTCACATGAGGACGTGAAACAGCTGCACAGCATGGGCTACGCCCAGGAGCTGTCGCGGCGGATGAGCGGCTTCTCCAACTTCGCCATTTCCTTCTCCATCATCTGCATCCTGGCGGGCGGCATCACCTCCTTCCAGCTGGGCTTCAGCGCCGCTGGCGGCGCCTCCATCGGCATAGGCTGGCCGCTCTCCTGCGCCTTCTCGCTCGTCGTCGCCGCCGCCATGGGCCAGATCGCCTCGGCCTATCCCACCGCCGGCGGGCTCTATCACTGGGCCTCCATCCTGGGCGGCCGGGGATTCGGCTGGTCGACGGCCTGGTTCAACATGCTGGGACTGATCTTCGTCGTCTCCTCGGTGGATGTCGGGCTGTGGCAGGTCCTCTTCGTGCCTCTCATCGGCCAGAACTATCTCGGCTGGGATCCGACCCACTTCATCCCCGACACGACGAAGTCCTTCGGGGAGCAGATCGCCTCGAGCGCTTATTGGGTGCAGGCGCTCGCCATTGCCATCATCCTGGCCTCCCAGGCCCTCTTCAACCATATCGGCATACGGGCGACGACGATCCTGACCGACTTCAGCGGCTATCTCATCTTCGTCGTCGCGGTCGTCCTGACCGTCGCCATGCTGGCCTATGCGCCCAGCATCGACATCGGCCGGCTCTTCACCTTCACCAACAACACAGGCGATGCGGGCGGCGGTGTCTGGCCGCAAAATGGCAGCCTGCTCATGGCCTTCATGTTGGGCTTGCTGCTGCCGGCCTATACGGTCACGGGCTTCGATGCCTCCGCTCACACCTCGGAGGAGACGCGGCAGGCCGCGGTCAACGCGCCCAAGGGCATGGTACGCTCGGTCTTCTGGTCCTTCCTCTTCGGCTATGTGATGATCTGCTCCTTCGTGCTGGCCATGCCGAGCACGACGGACGCGGCCAAGCAGGGCGGCGCGGTCTTCTTCTGGCTGATGGGCGGCAGCGCGATGCCCGCGATGCTGAAGAGCATCCTCTACATCTGCATCGTGATCTCGAACTATCTCTGCGCATTGGCCGGCATGACTTCGCTCTCGCGGATGGTCTTCGCCTTCGCCCGCGATGGCGGCTTCCCGGCCTCCGCATGGCTCCGCCATGTGAGCCCGACGCACCGCACTCCGGTCAACGCGATCTGGATCGGTTCGGTTCTCGCCTTCATTTCCACCCTCTATACCCCGCAGTTCTGGACCTTGGCCTCGGGCTGCGCGATCTTCCTCTACCTCTCATATGCCGCGCCGATCGGGGCGGGCATGTTCGCCGAGGGCAGGAGCTGGACGAAGAAGGGACCGTTCCAGCTCGGCGTCTGGTCCAAGCCTTTCGCGATCATCGCCGTCGTGGGCGGCTTGGTGCTGTTCTATATCGGCGTCCAACCCCCCAACAACGCACTGATCACCTACACGCTGGTCCTGCTGGCGATCATGGCTGTCTTGTGGTTCGGCATCGCTCGGACCCGTTTCCCCGGCCCGCCCATCGGCGACATCATTGCCCGCCGCCAGGCGGAGATCGCCGCCGAGGAGAAGGCCGTCGGCGAAATCTAGGGGCCGATCGGATCGAGATGGGAAAGGGCGCTCCGGCGCCCTTTCCTTTTGGCTGAAACTCGGCCGCGGGCGGTTTGACAGCCGCGCGAAGGCCAAGGCACATTGCGCGCAATCAGGGGAGGACATCATGCCATTGAAGCCGGAAAACATCCGCACTGCCGCGGACGCCCGCAAGATCGTCGAGGAGCGCGGGCTCACCCATGTCAAGGTCGGGCTGTTCGACGCCGATGGCGTGCTGCGCGGCAAATACATCTCCAAGGTCAAGTTCTTCTCGGCGCTGGAGAACGGGTTCGGCTTCTGCGACGTGGTACTGGGCTGGGATTCCAACGACCAGCTCTATGACAACGTCACCTTCACCGGCTGGCACACGGCCTATCCGGATGCGCCCGTGCGCATCCTGCCCGAAACCTGCCGGGCGCTCCCCTTCGAGGAGAACACGCTGCTCTTTCTCTGCGAGTTCGCGGATCGGGCCGAGGCCATCTGCCCCCGGGGCGTGCTGCGGCGCGTGCTCCAGCAGGCGGAGAAGCTGGGCTATGCGGTGAACGCCGCCTTCGAATACGAGTTCTTCCTCTTCGACGAGACGCCGGAGAGCGTGCGCGAGAAGGGCTACCGCAATCTCACCAACATCACCCCCGGCTATTTCGGCTATTCGGGGCTGCGCAGCTCCGTCTGGGCCGATCTCTATCACGAGATCCTCGACAGCTTCGAGGCGATGCGCATCCCGATCGAGGGGCTGCATACCGAGACCGGGCCCGGCGTGCTGGAGGCGGCGCTTTACTACGACCACGGGCTGGAGGCGGCGGACAGAGCCGCGCTGTTCAAGACCTTCATGAAGGTGCTGGCCCAGCGCCGCGGCCTGATGGCGACCTTCATGGCCAAATGGTCCAACAGCTATCCGGGCCAGAGCGGCCATATCCACATGTCGCTCAAGGGTAAGGACGGCAAGGCGCCCTTCCACGACCCCAAGGGGCCACATGGAATGAGCAAGCTGATGCAGCATTTCGTGGCCGGCCAGCAGGCTCTGATGCCCGAGCTGCTGGGCATGATCGCCCAGACCGTCAACAGCTACTCGCGCCTCATCCCCGGCTTCTGGGCGCCCACCAACGCCACCTGGGGCGTCGAGAACCGGACCTGCGCGCTCCGTGTCATTCCGGGCTCGGCCAAGTCGCAGCGCGTCGAGTACCGGATCGCCGCCGCCGACGCCAATCCCTATATCGCGCTGGCCGCAGCACTTGGCGCCGGCCTCTACGGCATCGAGCACAAGCTGGAGCTGGGGCCGCCGGTGGAGGGCAATGCCTATGAGCGGAAGTTCCCGGCCAAGTCGGCTTTGCCCCTCACCTTGATGGAGGCGGCAGACCGGCTGAAGCGGTCCAAGGCGGCACGCGAGCTCTTCGGCGACGCCTTCGTCGAGCACTATGCTGCAAGCCGCGAATGGGAGGAGCGGGAGTTCCGCAAGCACATCACCGATTGGGAGCTCGCCCGCTATTTAGAGATCATCTGAGGAGCAAATCGCCATGGGCGCCGTGCAGAAGACCATCACGCCGATCGACGGCAGCCTCTATGTCGAGCGTGCCTATAACAGCGCAGCGGAGATCGCGGCGGAGATCGCGGCGGCGCGGAGTGCCGCCATGGCCTGGCGAACGACGCCCGTCGCCGAGCGCGCCAGGCTCCTGACGAAAGCCGTCGATGCCTTCATCGGCCGCAAGGAGGCGATCGCCGAGGAGATCACCCGCCAGATCGGCCGTCCTCTCGGCCAGTCGCCGGGGGAGGTCCGCGGCTTCGAGGAGCGGGCGCGCTACATGATCCAGATTGCGCCCGAAGCCCTCGCCGATATCGATGTCGGCCCGAAGGAGGGTTTCACCCGCTTCATCCGGCGCGAGCCGCTGGGGGTCGTCTTCGTGGTGGCGCCCTGGAATTTCCCCTATCTCACGGCCGTCAATGCGGTGGTGCCGGCGCTGATGGCGGGAAATGCCGTGCTGCTGAAGCATTCCGCCCAGACGCCGCTTTGCGCCGAGCGCTTCGCCGAGGCCTTCAAGGCGGCGGGCCTGCCTCAGGGGCTGTTCCAGCATCTGGTGCTGACCCATGAGGATACCTCCAAGCTCATCGGCACGGACGGCATCGACTATGTCGCCTTCACCGGCTCGGTCGCGGGCGGCCATGCGGTGGTGGAGGCGGCGTCGCGGCGCTTCATCGGCCTCGGCCTCGAGCTCGGCGGCTGCGATCCCGCCTATGTACGCGCCGATGCGAATCTCCCGCATGCCATCGAGGACCTGGTGGATGGCGCCTTCTTCAACTCCGGCCAGTCCTGCTGCGGCATCCAGCGCATCTATGTTCACAGGGATGTCTATAAGGGCTTCGTCGAAGGTGCGGTGGCACTGACCGAGAAGTACAATCTCGGCAATCCGCTCGAGAACGGCGTCAATCTGGGGCCGGTGGTGCGTGCCAAGGCCGCCGAGGAGATCCGCGGCCAGGTGGCAAAGTCCGTCGGGGCCGGGGCGCGGGCCGCCGTCGATGCGGCGAAGTTCAAGGCGGACAAGCCCGGCACTGCCTATGTGGCGCCGCAGATCCTGATCGATCTCGACCAGACGAATCCCATCATGCAGGAGGAATGCTTCGGGCCGGTGGCCGGCATCATGCCCGTCGCCTCGGATGACGAGGCGATCGGGCTGATGAACGACAACGCCTATGGCCTGACCGCCGCCATTTGGACCAATGACGAAAAGGCCGCGATCCGCATCGGAGATCGGATCGAGACCGGCACCTGGTTCATGAACCGCTGCGACTATCTCGACCCGGCGCTAGCCTGGGTCGGCGTCAAGGATTCCGGCCGCGGTTGCACGCTGAGCCGCGTCGGCTACGAGCATCTGACGCGGCCGAAATCCTTCCATCTGAGGACGAAGACCTGAGCACACCACAGCGCCCGCCCCATCCTGACTGCCCCCTCGCCCCCCGAAAGGGGGGAGAGGGTCGGGGTGAGGGGGACGTGACCTTCGATCTCGCCGTCATCGGCGGCGGGGTGGTGGGTTGTGCCCTCTTCCGCCGCTTCGCCCTTGGCGGGCTCAAAGTGGTGCTGCTGGAGCGCGCGCCCGACATCCTGGCCGGCGCCAGCAAGGCCAATAGCGCCATGCTCCATACGGGCTTCGATGCGCCGACCGGCAGCATCGAGCAGGCCTGCATCCAGGCGGGCTATCGCGAATATCTCGCCATCCGGGGAGCTCTCAATCTGCCGCTGCTGGAAACCGGCGGGCTGATGGCGGCTTGGACCGAGGAGGAGCTGGCGCGCCTTCCCGCCGTCGTGGCCCAAGCCCATGCCAATGGCGTCGCCGATGTCCGCCAGATCGATGCGGCCGAGGCGCTGCGGCGCGAGCCGCATCTGGCGCCCGATGTGCTCGGCGGCGTCCTCGTGCCGGGCGAGCACCTCATCGATCCCTGGTCGGCGCCGCTGGCCTATGCCCTGCAGGGCCTGGCGCTGGGCGGCGAGATCCGCCGCAACAGCGCGGTCTCCGGCGGCGATTTCGCGAATGGCTGCTGGCGGCTACGGACGAACTCGGGCGAGATCGAGGCGCGGATCGTGGTCAATGCCGCCGGCCTTCAAGGCGATATCGTCGAGGCGATTGCGCGGCCGAGCCCTTTCCAGATCAAGCCGCGCAAGGGCCAGTTCGTGGTCTTCGACAAGCCTGCCGCGCGGCTCATCACCCATTGCATCATGCCGGTGCCCAGCGAGCGGACCAAAGGCGTGATGGTGGCCGGCACCATCTTCGGTAATCTCCTGGTGGGCCCGACGGCGGAGGAGCAAGAGGATCGCGATCACGCCGCCGTCGATCGCGCGGCGCTGGAAGCGCTAATGGCCCGGGGACAGCGCATCCTACCGGCACTCGCAGGCGAGACGGTGAACGCCCTCTATGCCGGGCTCCGCCCGGCGACCCAGTTCAAGGATTATCAGATCGAGGTCCTGGCCGAGCGCAGCTGGATCACGGCGGCCGGCATCCGCTCCACCGGTCTGACCGGGGCGCTCGGCATCGCGCTTCGCGCGGCCGAGCTCTATCGCGGCAATTTCGGAGAGCTGCGCGAACAGGTGCCGCCGGTCACGCCGGTACCCAATCTCGCCGAGCATCTGCCCCGTCGTCACACGACTCCTGGCTATGGCGAGATGGTCTGTCATTGCGAGCTTGTAACCCGCGCGGAGATCGAAGCGGCGCTCGCTGGGCCGCTTCCCGCCGGCGATCTGGGCGGCCTCAAGCGCCGCACCCGCGCCATGATGGGCCGCTGCCAGGGCTTCTACTGCAGCGCCAAGGTTGCGGCGCTGGCCGGTGGACGCCTGGCCGGATTTCCGGGCGGCGCGTCATGATCCGCGAGGTGGCGATTCTTGGGGCCGGGCCGGCGGGGCTTTCCGCCGCGATTGCGCTCCGCGCGCGCGGCATCGGCGATATCGTCGTCATCGAGCGGGAGGATGTGCCGGGCGGTGTGCCGCGCCATTGTGGGCACCCGGCCTTCGGGCTGCGCGAATTCCATCGCCTCCTCGGCGGCCCTGCCTATGCCAGCAATCTGGCGGCCGCCGCCTCGGGGATCGAGATCCGCTGCCGCTGCAGCGTGACCGCCATCGAGCCCGGCGGACGCATCAGGCTTCTCGATCCGGAGCGGGGGGAGACGAGCCTGGAGGCGCGCGCCATCCTGCTGGCCTTCGGCGTGCGCGAGACGCCTCGCAGCGCGCGGCTCGTCGGTGGCGATAGGCCCTGGGGCGTCGTTACCACGGGCGCGCTGCAGCAATTCGTCTATCTGCAGAAGATCCGACCCTTCCGCCGCGCCGTCGTCATCGGCAGCGAGCTTGTCGCCTTCTCCGCTTTGCTGACCCTGCGCCATGCCGGGATCGAGATCGCGGCGATGATCGAGGAGAGTCCGCACATCACCGCCCGCCGGCCAGGCGACCTCCTGGCGCGGTTGGTGCTTGGCGTGCCGGTTCTGATCTCGACCCGGCTCATCGCCATCCATGGCCTGGGCCAAGTCGAAGCCGTGGAGGTCGAGCAGGCGGGCCAGCGCCGGCGCATCGCCTGCGACGGCGTCG
>DATFRE010000405.1:0-10188 GCA_035263545.1 Dongiaceae bacterium | reverse complement strand
AGCGGCGCAGCACGGCCGGTAGCTCCGCATTGGTCGCGACCAGCGCGCCCTCGGGCGCCGGCGGCAGGCTCTGCACGCGCATGGGAAGCTGGTCGAAGACGGCGAAGAGCACGGGGGCGGCAGCCTCACGCCCCATCCGGCCGCTGGAGAAGCTGCCATCGGGACGTCCGACCCAGACTCCCACGGTGTAGTCCGCGGTGTAGCCGATGGCCCAGGCGTCGCGGAATCCATAGGAGGTGCCGGTCTTGTAGGCCACCAGCGGTGCGCGGGCGCGGTTGGCGCCGGCGAGCCAGCTCGGCGGCGGGGGCGTGTCGCCGAGGATGCGGGTCAGATACCAGGCGGCCACGGGGCTCATCAGCTTGCGCGCGTCCGCGAGCTTGTCATCGGCGGTGAAACGCAGCTGACGCACCCCGCCGCCTTCGGCGATGCCGGCATAGAGGGTCACCAGATCCTCGAGGCTCGTCCCCACCCCGCCCAGCACGATCGGCAGCCCCGGGGCCTGACCCGGATCGGGCAGATGGAGTGGCAGGCCGACATCGCGGAAGAGATTGGCGAAGCGCGGCGGCCCGACGCGATCGAGCAGCGCCACCGCCGGCAAATTGAGGGAGAGCTGGAGGGCTTCGCGCGCCGTCAGCTCGCCGTGGAAGCGATGATCGAAATTCTGCGGCGCGTAATCGCCGAAGCGCATGGGGCGGTCGTCGACGATCGTCTCCGGATGGATCAGCAGGTCGTCGAAAGCGAGACCGTAGACGAAGGGCTTCAATGTCGAGCCCGGCGAACGTATGGCACGGATCATGTCGTTCTGGCTGCGGCTCGCCGCATCAAAGAAGTCCGCGGCCCCGACATAGGCGCGCACCGCCATGGTCGAATTCTCCACCGCCAGGATCGCGATGGTGGCGCCCGCCTCGAGGCCCAGCCGCTGGCGGGCGGCGAGCGCCTGCAGCCGGCGCTGCAGATCGCCGTCGATGAGGCTCCGGATCTCGCTCCGGCCCGGGGCGGCGGCCACCAGGCGCTCGGCGAGATGCGGTGCGTCAAGGGCGGCCGGCAGGCGGCCCGAGGGAATGGGCGTCGCGCTTGCCTCGGAAACCTCGATCGCGCTCAGCATGCCCGCCGCCTTAAGCCGGGCCAGCACGCGCGCCCGCGCCGCCGATGCCGCGAGCGGCGCCCGGTCGGGCCTGAGGCGCTCCGGGGACTGGGGCAGCGCCACCAGCAGAGCCGCCTCGCCATCGCTGAGCTCCCTGGGCTCCTTCCCGAAATAGAAGCGCGAGGCGGCGCGGATGCCCGAGAGATTGCCGCCATAAGGTGCCAGCGTCAGATACATGGCAAGGATCCGGTCCTTGCCGAAGCGGGCCTCGAGCTGGAAGGCGCGCGCCATCTCGATCAGCTTGGCGCCGAAGGTCCGGGGCCGTGGCTCCAGCAGCCGCGCCGTCTGCATGGTGAGGGTGGAGGCGCCGGAAACGACATGGCGATGGGCGATGAGCTGGCCGAAGGCGCGGGCGACCGCGAGCGGATCCACGCCCCAATGGGTCTCGAAGCGCTTGTCCTCATAGGCCAGCAGCATGCGCAGGAAGCGCGGATCGACCGCCTCGACAGTCACCGGCAGGCGCCAGCTCCCATCCTTGGCGGTGAAGGCGCGCAGGAGGCCGCCATCCTTGTCCTCCACCAGCACGGAGAGATCGGAAAGCCGCGAGAGATCCGGCGGAAACAGGCGATCGAGCAGAAGCCCGCTTCCCGCCAGGAGCAGCAGCGCCCCGACCGCCGCGGTCGTCCAGCGGCTGAGCCGCCTCATTGGCCCGGGCCCATACGCTGCCTTCCCCCTCCCCCCTTGCGGGGGAGGGTTGGGGTGGGGGGTGATGCCGCGCACGATGCTTCAGGCAACCGTATCCGTGGCCCCACCCCCACCCCGACCCGCCCCCGTCGAGGGGGCGGGCGATAAGTGCGGGTCGCGCGGGCCGGGAGCATCCTGCTCCCCTCTCCTACTCGCTCTGCCGCTGGTAGGGCGCGATGATGACCTTGCCCACGGCGGTGCGGGCCCGGATCGAGGGCCGGTACATGTCCTCCACCGAGCTCGCCGGCAGGCCATAGGTGCCAGGGGTCACGGCGCGCACGAGATAGGCGAACTGGAACGAACTCGAATCCCCGCCGAGGGTGACCGCGGCGACGAAGCGGTCGTCGCGGTATTCGGTGTAGGTGGCATTGGTCAGGTCGCCGAGCCAGGAGAGCTCGTCGGTCTTCTTGCTGCCCGAGAGCCGTGCGTTCTCGATCTCGAAGCCGGCCGGCAGGAGGTCCACCACCAGCGTCTGGTGGGAGTCGGCATCCTTCACCTTGCCGGAGATCTGGACCACGAGAACATCGCTCTGCTTCAGCTTGCCGAGATCCGCCGGCTTGCCGTCGGGGGTGAAGAAGCTGCGCTTGATCTCGAAGCCGTTGCTGATCGCCGGCAGCGGCTGGGCCGGCACGCCGATCAGGCTCACCGTGGCGAAGACCGGCTCCTTCCCGGCATTCGTCACCGCAATGCCCTTCTGCAGATCGACCGCATCGGGCTTCGTGTTGTAGGGTTGCTTGGTGACCGGCAGCGCCTTGCCGTTGACCGCCAGGCTCATGGCCGTCGAGCGCGGGCTCACGGCATTGGCGGCCATGATCAGCCAGCCCTGCTCCTGGGTCGAGAGCCAATCGGTGCTGGCCTGCAGCCCGGCGACGCGGCTGAGCAGTGCCAAGGGATCGATGCCCGGCGCCTTGGTCTCGGCGACGAGCGTGATGATGGCCGCGGAATCGCGCAGCGCCCCACCATAGTCGCCATACCAGCTGCTATCGCCGATCTCGCGCTTCAGCGTCGCCTGCGCCTTCTTGAAGGCATCCGCCGCCCGCGCCATGTCGCCATGGAGCGCGAGTGCCGCGCCGACCTGCGCCTGGGCGAGCGCCGTGGGCAGCTTGTCGATCTGGTTGTCGGCCAGGTAGCGCAAGGGCGAGAGGGCCTCGTCTCCCGCTTCCGCCAGGACATAGAGCGCATAGGCCCGGGCGGACAGCGTGTCGGAGTCGCTCTCGTCGCGGCGCTGGGCGAAATCAGAGAGCCAGCGCATCGCGTTCTGGTAGCCGACATCGGAGACCTCGAAGCCCTTGGCCTTGGCCCTGGTCAGGAAATCCATGGCATAAGCCGAGAGCCAGGGCTCCGCCTCCCCCGTCGAGCTCCATAGCGCGAAGGCGCCGTCATAGCGCTGCATCTCGAAGATATGGTCGATCCCCGCCTGCAGCTGCCAGGTCGTGGGTACCTTGACCTTGGTGCTCCAGAGCTTGGCGACATCGGAGACATAGAGCAGCGGCATGGCGCCGCTGGTCGTCTGCTCGAGACAGCCATAGGGATAGAGCGAGAGCTGGCGCAGGAGCCCCGGTATGTCGAGATTGGGCAGCGTCCAGAAGCTCGCCAGCAACTCGCCCGTGCCGGGCAGGAAGCGGGCGAGCGCCGCGGAATCGAGCTTCATCGCCTTGCCGGGCTCGAGGCGCTTGGCCGTGCGCTCCAGCACCGGGAACTGCGGCGCCCGGACAAAGATCATAGCGCTGTGCTCGAACCTGACGCTGTCCGGTCCCGAGATCAGGAGATGGATATTGGTCTCGCCGATCTCATCGCCGTTCAGCGGCAGGCGGAGCACCGCATGTCCGCCGGCATCGAGATGCTGCTTGATAGGCGTCTTGCTGCCCCCGGGGCTGCCGAGGGAGGCGCCGCCCATGGCGGAGAAGGCGAGCTGATAATCGCCCGCCGGGCCTGAGAGGTTCTGCAGACTGACGGTGATCTGGCTCTTGTCGCCCGGGGCGAGGAATCGCGGCATGGCCAGCGTCACCACGATGGGATCGCGGACCACGAGTCCCGCCTCCCCCGATCCCACCTTCTGGGAATCCCAGGCGATGGCCATCAGCCGGAGCCGTCCGTTGTAATCGGGGATATTGAGATGGACGGTCGCGTTTCCTTCGGGGTCGAGCTTGACGATCCCCGAATAGAGGGCGACCAGCTTGATCTCCGGCGGCGCGCCGCGGCTGGCGAGCGCGTCGGAATCGCCGCCCTCGCGGATCTGGCCGCGCTTGCCGTTGCGCCCGTCGATGAGCTGGCCGTAGAGGTCGCGGATATCGACGCCGAGCTGGCGCTTGCCGAAGTAGTAGGACTGCGGGGCGGGCGTAGCGTAGTCGGTGATCTGAAGGATCCCCTCATCCACCGCGGCCAGGGTGACATAGGCCTGGCGGTCCTTGGTGACGCCGGCCACCGTGATCGGCACGTCGAAGCCGGCACGCGGCGCCACATGATCCGGCAGCTTGAAGGAGACCTGCAGGCTGCGGGCCGCCGGGTCGATTCCGATCCAGGACACGCCGATGGCCCGGCCGGGGCCATGGTCGTTGTCATGGCCGGGGCGGAAGGCGGTGGCGAGCACATAGGCGCCGGGCCCCCAGGCGCCGTCGACGGGCACCTCGATGGCAGTGCCCTCGGGCGAGGCGTCGACCGTCCAGGTCTTGATCACATGGTCTGTCGCGATGGCCACCAGCACCTGGCCGGTGAATGGCGGCTTCAGCAGCAGGGTCGCCATCTGGCCCGCCTGGTACATCTTCTTGTCGGCGACGATCTGCAGGCGGTCCGGTGTGTCACCGGTGCCGGGGGCGGCACCCCAGCCGGCATAGAAGCGATAGCTGGAGGCGGCACCCGAGGTCGGGTCAAAGACCTCGAGGCGATAATAGCCCCAATCGACCTTGAGGGAGAGCTTACCCGAGCTGCCGGCCGTCAGGTCGAGATTGCCGGTGGCGACCGCCGCCTTGTCCCGGGTGACGACGCGGTAGTCCCAGTTCGAATCCTTGTAGAACCACTGGTAGTCCCAATCCTCGGGGATCAGGCGGTATTGCAGGCCGCTGGCGGCGGCCATGGCCCCCGCCTTATCCACGGCGATGACCTCAAAGCCGGCATCGACGCCGCTCGCGACCGAATCGTCGCTGAATTGCGGCTTGATGCCGATCAGGATCGCCCGGTTGCGGATCGGCAGGGCGAGCGTCTTGATCACTGGACGGCCGCCGAACTCATAGACCTCCGTCCGCAGCGTCGCCTTCAGGGGCTGGACCGTGTCCGGCAGGTCGCTCGGCGTCATGTCGAAGCTCGCCTGCCCCTTTCCGTCCGTGGTGGTGTCGTCGAAGGTCTCGGTCTGGGGATCGACCTTCTCGTCCGCCAGGCCGAAGCCATAGCCGGGAAAGGCATTGTCGAAGGGGTCGCTGTCCTGCTGAATGGTGAGCGTGCCCTTGACCAGCAAATCGGCTCCGGGAGCGCCGTAGAGATAGTCGCTCTGCAGGGCCACCTCGGTCGGCTGGCCCGGCTGGATGGAGGTCGCCTTGGTGGTGAGCTTGGTCTCGATCTTTGCCGGCACCACGTCCTCGACGAGGACGTTCAGGCTGCCGATGGGATCGCCCTTGGGATCGAGATAGGCCTGGACCGTCCAGCTTCCGGTGCGCGCGGAGGCGGAGATCGGGATATCCACCTGATAGCCGCCGGCGCTGTCGTTCTTCAGCGTATAGCGGTGGGACTCGACTTCATCCGGGCGCACGACGCGAATGGTCAGCGGCAGGCCGTTCATGGCATTGCCGGTGGTGTCGCGCAGCAATGCCGCGAGATGCACCGTCTCCCCCGGCCGATAGACGCCGCGATCGGCATAGAGGAAGACATCGGCGCCGGTCGGCGCAAGGCGGCCGCCCACCCCGCGATCGGAGAGATCGAAGGCCGGCTTGGTGAGATCCAGGAAGGCGAAATCGCCCTCCTTGCCGAAGGCCATCACGGCCGTCGGCGTGCGGCCCTCGGTGGCCCGCATCAGCCCGGGGGCGAAGCTCGCCTGGCCGGTCGTGTCGGAGACGACGCTGCCCAGCTCGCCATTGTTGCGGGCGTAGAGCTTGACGGTGACGCCCTCGATCGCATTGCCGGTGTCCAGCGAGCGCAGGAAGACATGGAGCCCGTCATCGCCGATCATGGTGGTGAGGCCGAAATCGGTGACGATCAGCCACTGCGTCGCCTTGTAGCCATACTTGTCCTCGCCGCCATCGGTGCGCTCGGCGACCAGGAGATAGATGCCGGGCTTCATGGCCGGCACCATCTCGCCCACCGGGATCAGGGTGGTGACCCGCTCGTTGCGCTGCGGCTGGACAGCGACCGTGCCCTTCCAGACCTCCTCGCCCGTATCCTGGGCGATGGTGTCGGCGTCGTAATTGTCGATGGCACGCAGGAACAGGCCGCGCTGGAGCGTCGGGATCAGGTTGCGGTCGTTGATGCGCAGCAGGCGGAGCTTGGCTTTGGTGACATTGACGCTATAGAGCGGCACGCCGATCGAGCCATCGCGCGGCAGCACATATGTGGCGCTCTTGAAGCCGAGGGAGGGCTCGCTGTCGCCGACCGTGAAGTCGACGCTCTCGGCCTTGGCGAGCTTCTCGCCCGCGGCATTGGGCAGGCCCGTCAGCACGCTCACCCGGTAGTGCTGGCCGAACTCGACGCCGGAGATGCAGAGCTTGGCATCGCTGACCGTGAAGGCGGGCTGCAAGATCGCCGGCGTAACCTTCACATAGTCCTCGTAATGGACGTCGGTGGTGGCGGGCAGGTTGCCGTAGAAGTCGAGGCAGACCTCCGGCCGGTCGCCGGCGGCGGCCACGCTCTTGCCGATGACGCGGAAGCGCAGAGATTCCGTCAGCGCCGCCACATGCTGCTGGAGGTTGGGGTCGGGGAGAAGGGTCAGGCTCTGGCGATAGACCTCCAGCGCGGTGGTGGGGTTCTCCGCCTTCTCGAGTATGAGGCCGAGGCGCGCCAGCGCCTTGCCCTTGGCCGCGGGCACGCTTGCTGCCTCGTAGGCCTTGTAGGCGGCGTCCGTCGCCCGCTCGAAATTCTCCTCGCGGAGCTGGGCGTCCGCGAGGCCTGACCAGGTCTCGGCGGTGTTCTCACCCGCCGCGATCGCCTGCTCATAGGCCGAGACGGCCGAGCTCATATCCCCTTTCGTCATCGCCTTCTTGGCCTCGGCGAGCATCTGCGCTCTCAGCACCGGATCATCCTTGGCGCCGTACTGGCTCTGGATGTCACTCAGATACTGCGCCGCCTGATCCGCGATGGTCTGCAGGGCGTCGGCACGGGCGGTAAGGGGGAGCAAAATGAGGACGAGCAGGATCGCGCTCAGTCGAAGGGACAACTGATGCAGGCGGCGCAGCATGGACGTTTTCCCCGAGGTTAATTGTTATTTGGTCGCAGGCCGGATTTTGACACGAACCCAGGCCGAGTAAAGGAGGTGCCGTCAGCTTATCCAGAAAAGGTGCATAACCTATTGATATGGCGGATTTGTGGCGGGAGTTGCACGGAATCCATTTCTGTGTATAGTGCGCCGCCTCGTCGGGGAGACCCTTCGAGATCCCTGCCGGCCCGCTTTGGGCGAGCCGGCTAGGCCCGGGCGGCTGATGTCGGATGTTCCGCCAGCGCCGGGCCGCTAACAGCCATAGGGAGCCTAACGGAATGCCACTTTACGAGAATATCTTCATTGCGCGTCAGGACGCGACGGCCGCCCAGGTCGAAGCCCTGACCGAAGCCTTTTCCAACATCATCGCCGAGCAGGGCGGCAAGGTGACCAAGAAGGAATATTGGGGGCTGCGCAGCCTGGCTTACCGGATCAAGAAGAACCGGAAGGGCCACTACACCCTGCTCAACATCGATGCCCCGCCGGCGGCGGTGGCGGAGATGGAGCGCAACATGCGCATCAGCGAGGATGTGCTGCGCCTTCTGACCGTGCGGGTCGATGCCCTCGAGGAGGGTCCCTCCGCCATGCTGCAGAGCCGCGCCCGTGACGATCGGGACCGGCCGCGCCGCGGCGATCGGGACGACCGGGACCGCGGTGACCGTGGCGACCGGGGCGACCGTCCCCGCCGCGACCGCAATGAAGGCTTTGGCGCACCCGCCCCCGAAGGAGACCGCGCATGAGCATGGACAGCTCCCCCCGTTCCGGTGGCGGCAGCGGCGGCCCGACCCGGCGGCCCTTCTTCCGCCGGCGCAAGACCTGCCCCTTCTCGAGCGATCACGCCCCGAAGATCGACTACAAGGACGTGAAGCTCCTGCAGCGCTTCCTCTCGGAGCGCGGCAAGATCGTGCCGAGCCGCATCACCGCGGTCTCGGCCAAGAAGCAGCGTCTCCTGGCCCAGGCCATCAAGCGCGCCCGCTTCCTGTCCCTCCTCCCCTATCTGCTGAAATAGGAGGCTCGCATGGATGTCATCCTGCTCGAGCGGGTCCACAATCTCGGCCAGATCGGCGATGTGGTGAAGGTGAAGCCGGGCTATGCCCGCAACTTCCTGCTGCCGATGCGCAAGGCCCTTCGGGCGACCGAAGCCAACAAGGCCAAGTTCGAATCCCAGCGGGCGCAGATCGAGGCGATGAACCTCGAGAAGCGCAGCGAGGCGGAGAAGGTCAAGGACAAGGTCGACGGCATCAAGGTCGTTCTGATCCGCCAGGCCGGCGAAACCGGTCAGCTCTTCGGCTCGGTCAATGCCCGCGACCTCGCCGAGGCCGTGACCGCGGCCGGCTTCACCATCGACCGGCGCCAGGTCATCCTCGACCGCCCGATCAAGACGCTGGGCCTGCATCCGATCCGTGTCGCGCTGCACCCGGAGGTCATCGTCGCGGTGACCGCCAATCTAGCGAAATCGACCGAAGAGGCCGAGGCGCAGGAGAAGGCCGGCGGCTATGTCGGCCGCGCCGAGGAGGCCCCGGCCGATATCGACACACTCCTCGCCGAGGCGGAGGCCGCCGTGACGGTCGAAGAGCCCGCCGCCGAGGGGGCCGAGCCGGAGGCGAAGAAGGCCAAGGAGCCGAAGGCCAAAGAACCCAAGGCCAAGGGCGAGACGAAGTCCGAGGCGAAGGCCAAGGAGCCGAAGGCCGACAAGTCCGAGAAGCCCGAGGGCAAGGGCAAGGCCGAGAAGGGCGAAGGCAAGGGAAAGAAGAAGGGCTGACCGCCCCATCTTGTGCCAATCATTCAGGACGGCCGCCGCATCCCACGGCGGCCGTTTTGATTCGGAGATTTTGTTCCCATGCCCGCAAAAACGGAGGGCAGGCCTGCGGCAGGCGACTTGGCCCGCAACCAATAAGGGGACTAGACTTGTTCCGTACTGGAGGGGGATGGGATGCTTTTTGCGCGGATTCTAGAGAGGACCATCAAGATCGGCCGCCTGACCCTGATCGACGGGAACGGCAGGACGCATGTCTGCCAGGGTGAGCGGCCCGGCCCCTCCTGCACCCTGAAGATCCACGACCGCGCGCTGCACTGGAAGCTCGTGACCAATCCGAAGCTCAGCTTCGGCGAGGCCATCATGGACGGCACGCTCACCTGCGAGGACGCCGATCTCTATGGCGTCCTCGACCTCGTGGCCCAGAACCTCGCTTTTCTGGAGAGCCATCCGAGCCAGGCCTGGCGGGGGCGCCTGGGCCGAGTCGCCCGCCTTCTGCATACCTACAACCCCGTCGGCAGGGCGCGGAAGAACGTTGCCCATCACTACGACCTCTCGGGCACGCTCTACGACCTCTTCCTCGACAAGGACCGGCAGTACAGCTGTGCCTATTTCAGCAGCGACAACGACAACCTGGAGACGGCGCAGGCCAACAAGAAGCTGCATCTGGCGGCGAAGCTCCGGCTGGCACCGGGCCAGAAGGTGCTGGACATCGGCAGCGGCTGGGGCGGGCTCGCGCTCTATCTCGCCAAGCTCGCCGGCGTCGACGTCACCGGCGTCACGCTCTCGACGGAGCAGCACAAGCTCTCCCAGGAGCGGGCGGCAGCGGCCGGCCTCAGCGAGCGCGTGCGCTTCTTCCTGCGCGACTATCGCCACCAGACGGGCCCCTTCGACCGCATCGTGTCGGTCGGCATGTTCGAGCATGTGGGCGCCTCGCACTACCGGGAATTCTTCCGCAAAGTGAAGGAGCTGCTGAACGAAGATGGCGTGATGCTGCTCCATTCCATCGGCCGGATGGAGCCGCCCGGCAGCACGAATCCCTGGCTCAGGAAATACATCTTCCCCGGCGGCTATACCCCGGCGCTGTCGGAGGTGCTGCGGGCGGTCGAGGATGTCGGGCTCTGGGTTACCGATATCGAGATCCTGCGCCTGCACTACGCCTCCACGCTGCGCGAATGGCGCCGGCGCTTCCAGGCCAACCGGGCC
>DATFRE010000404.1:0-2741 GCA_035263545.1 Dongiaceae bacterium | reverse complement strand
ATCTCGGAGAGCCGGATCATGACCCCGGCACCACATTCAGTCGGGAACACCCTTCTCGACCGACATCAGGAAGGCGTCCAGCAGCCGGCCAAGGAGCTGGTCGGTCGCGGCAAAGGGATCGACATCGGGCTTCGCATCGGTGATCTCCCCCCGCCACAAATAATGGCCGGTGACCCGGTTATAGAGATCGAGCGAGATGCGGAAGCTGTGGCCGAACTCTTCGCCGGGCGGAACCTTGCCGGTGGTATCGATGCTGAGATGCATCTGGGCGTCCTCCGGATCGTAATAGGTGGGCGGCGGCGGCGTGCTGCCGATCTTGACCGCATCGACGGCGAAGACGCGGCGGACATCCCCGGAAAGGTGAAATCCGCGCGCCACCAGCGCCTGGCGCAGACGGTCCTCGACATAGGTGTTCAGCTCGTCATTCACTGAGATCTTCGTGTCGAGCCCCGTTCCGTGCGGGACCTTGGCATAGCCGATGACCGACATCTTGATCGGATCCTCGGCAAGGGCCGGCAAGCTCGCCACCAGGGCGATGGCGATGAGCCCTGCCAAGGTGAATCTACGTCCTGACATCGGAACCCCTTTGCACACACACGCACCGCGCCGGCCGGCGGAGGGCAGGACTATAGAGGAGCCGGCGGGCGGCGTGAATTGACCGGCCGGC
Source organism: Dongiaceae bacterium (assembly GCA_035263545.1). GTDB lineage: Bacteria > Pseudomonadota > Alphaproteobacteria > Dongiales > Dongiaceae > DASXQK01. Next base: position 2,074 of record DATFRE010000404.1, on the reverse strand, counting down.
GGAGGCACTCATTGGGCCGTATAGTCGTACTGCTCATAGGCATAGCCCTCGTCGCCGGTCTCGGCATTGCGCATCATGCAGGCCTTGTAAGCGGGCGTGCCCGGCGAATAGGCTGGCGCGCATTGCAGGCCATGGGCCTCGTCATAGGCGCAGGCCGCGAGCAAGGGCAGCAAGAGAATCAGATATCGCATCGGCGGCATTCTTCCTCGACTCGTGGTGCCAAGAGCTCAGGTTCCAGCCTAGGGCACCCGAGGCGCGGCATCCAGGCGCGACTCTTACGGGCCACAGGACATCGCAATTGCATATGGCCGATTTCGCATCGCTCTCTCTTGTCGTCATCCCGGCGAAAGCCGGGATTCCAGGGTTGCATGAGCTCGCTTGTCGCCCTGGACCCCTCCCACGACCATTCAAGTGCGATTCCCCTGCTCTCGCCGGACGGCTCTACAGCGCCTTCTCGTAGAAGAGGCAGGTCTCGATCGCATGCGGCGGCAGATCGAGATAGGAACCGAAGGGAGCCCGGCGCCGGAACCCCGCACCCTCGTAGAATCTGAGGGCCTCCAGCTGATGGATCCCCGTCTCCAGGCGCAGGAGCGAGAGGCCCGCACCGCGTGCCTCCGCCTCGATCCGGCCGAGCAGCGCCTTTGCCAGGCCGAGCCCCCGCACCCGGGATCGCGAATACATGCGCTTGACCTCGCCATAGCCATCGAGAAAGGCGACGGCGCCGCAGGCGACGGCCACGCCCTCCAGGCGTGCCAGGAAGAAGCGGATATGCGGCTGGAACAACTGCTCCACCGAGAGGGCGTGACGCTGTTCGGCGGCATAGGGGCCCGACAAGGCGGCATCGAGCTCGCCCAGTAGATCGAGGACCTCCGGGGTCGGGGATTGGGTCAATTCGATGACGACGTCCATCGGCGATCGAGCGAGCTTGTGTCGAGGCAAGGCGCTGAGGCCTAGTGTAGGATCATATCGGCATCTGGACGGGAGCGCCCAGATGGAGACGAGTCCGGGATTTCCGCCGCGAGGAGGACGACATGGTGACGACCGTCAAGCAATTGCTGGAGGCTGCCAATGCCGCGGTTCCGCGCGTCACGCCGGCCGAGGCCCGGGAGATGATCGCCAAGGGAAACACGCTCGTTCTCGATGTGCGTGACGCGCCGGAGCTGGCGCAGAGCGGCAAAGTGGCGGGCGCGCTCCATGTCTCGCGCGGCATGCTGGAGTTCCGGGCCGATCCCGACTCGCCCTATCACGACAAGAATTTCGCCAGGGACAAAACTGTGATCGTCTACTGCGCCTCGGGTGGCCGTTCCGCCTTGAGCGGCAAGCTATTGAAGGACATGGGTTATCCTCATGTCTATAACCTCGGCGCCTTCAAGGACTGGGCCGAGAGCGGAGGCGCAGTCGAAGGGCCTGCCAAGCCCGGCTGACGCCAACTATCTGGAATAGGCGGCGATCCGCCACAATCTGCGATTGCACGGCCGGATGGGCTTGCGGGAACCGCCACAACCGGCGAAAATCCGGGCCGCGACGATGGCGCTCCAGAGCAGATGTCTGCCCGAGCAGCCGCGCCTCTTCAAAGAGACCTGTGCGGATATGTTGTTCGAACCGTCGGAAGTTCATTGGTACGGATCGTTCGGTTTCAGCGGCCCTTCGCTGGGCGCGGGCCATGGGCTGCCCGCGCAGGACGGTGCCGCCGCGCTCGGGTTCTTCGGGAACATGCATTTTTTTGGGGCGGTTTCGGGGGCATCACGCCCCATTCCTCGACACCGGCGCCGACCCTGGTCGGCCCGGCCGGTGGCCTCCAATTCGACCTCGTCTGGGATCCCTCGGTCGCCGATGCGCCCAAGGGCTTCCAGCAGGCGATCGTCAATGCCGCGCTCAGCTATACCAAGCTCTTTTCGGACGACATCGTGATCAAGATCCGCGTCGGCTATGGCGAGGTCGCCGGCTCGAAGCTGGACGCGGGCGCGCTCGGCGAGAGCGAGAGCAATTACATGCTCGTCAGCTACGCGACCGTGGCCGGCGCACTTGCCGGCGACAACTATCCTCTGACGCTCGCCAGGAATGAGCCGACGAC
>DATFRE010000403.1:0-2688 GCA_035263545.1 Dongiaceae bacterium | reverse complement strand
GGCCTGCCACATGCTGAGCTATCTCGCCGTCTGCGCGCTGGGCAAGATCAAGGTGATTTCCTATGAGGACGCGGCGAGCGGCACAATGAGCGAGATCGGGCCGCAGCGCTCGGCCTTCACCGAGGTCGTGCTGCGGCCCCGAGTCGTCATCTCGGCCGACAGCGATGCCGCCAAGGCCAAGGCGCTTCATGACCAGGCCCACAAGATCTGCTTCATCGCCAATTCGGTGAACTTCCCCGTCCGCCACGAGCCGGAGATCAGCCAGGCCTAGCGCCCCTTTTAGCGGGCGGCCTCCCTGGTGAAGCTCGACTAGGCCTGTCCCGCCGCCTCGATCGCGCGGGCCACCTCGTCGATGACCTGAAGCACGAGGCCCTCATCATCGCCCTCGGCCATGACACGGATGACGGGCTCGGTGCCGGACTTGCGGATCAGCAGACGCCCGCGACCCTCCAGCGCCGCCTCGCCGGCCCGGATCGCCTCCTTGACCGGAGCCGTCTCCAGCGGCTGGGCACCGTCGACGACCCTGAGGCTCTTCAGCCGCTGCGGCAGCGGCGTGAACACGCGGCCCGCCTCGCTTGCCGGCCGATCGGAGGCGATGAGCACTGCCAGCACCTGAAGGGCAGCGATCAGCCCATCGCCGGTGGTGACGTAGTCGGAAAGGATGATATGGCCGGATTGCTCGCCCCCGAGATTGAAACCGCCGGCACGCATGTGCTCCACCACATAGCGGTCGCCCACGGGCGCGCGATGGAGCTTCACTCCGAGCCCGGCCAGGAAGCGCTCAAGCCCGAGATTGGACATCACCGTCGCCACGACACCGCTTCCGGCAAGGCGGCTTTCCGCAGCCCAGGAGCGGGCGATCAGGGCCATGAGCTGATCGCCGTCGAGAATCTGGCCCTTCTCATCCGCCAGGATCAGCCGGTCGGCATCGCCGTCGAGGGCGATCCCCAGATGGGCACCATGGGCGAGAACGGCCTGACACATGGCTGCGGGTGCCGTGGCGCCGCTGTCCTTGTTGATGTTCGTGCCATCGGGCTCGACGCCGATCGCGATCACCTTGGCCCCGAGCTCGCGGAGCACGGTCGGCGCCACGCGGTAGGCGGCGCCATGGGCGCAATCGATCACGAGCTTGAGGCCGTCGAGGGTATGCCCCTTGGGGAAGCTGTTCTTCACGAACTCGATGTAGCGTCCGCCGGCATCGTCGAGCCGCATGGCGCGCCCGAGCTCCGCCGACTTGGCCAGGGACGATTTCTTCGCCACCATCTTCGCCTCGATGGCGGCCTCGACCTCGTCGGAGAGCTTGTAGCCGTCAGGACCGAACAGCTTGATGCCGTTGTCCTGGTACGGATTGTGGGAGGCGGAGATGACGACGCCCAGATCCGCACGGAGCGACCGGGTTAGCATGGCGACGGCGGGGGTCGGCTGCGGCCCCAGCAGGACCACATCCATGCCCATGGAGATGAAGCCCGCCGTCAGCGCCGGCTCGAGCATATAGCCCGAGAGCCGGGTGTCCTTGCCGATGACCACGCGGTGGCGATGATCCCCGCGGTGGAACTGAGCTCCGGCGGCGAGCGCCAGCTCGAGGGCGGTGCGCGCGGTGATCGGCTCGCGATTGGCCGTGCCGCGAACGCCATCGGTGCCGAAAAGCTTTCGAGTCATTGGGTTCAGCCTGCTCAGTTCAAGGAAGGATTTGCCATGGCCTGCCAGATGGCGATCGCCTGACGGGTCTCCGCCGCATCGTGGACGCGAAGAATCTGGACCCCTCTGTCGAGCCCTGCAAGCCCGGCGGCTAGGGAACCCGCGAGGCGTTGCTTTGGTGCCTCGCCGCGGCTGAGGCGCCCGATGAAGCTCTTGCGCGAGACGCCGAGAACGAGCGCCACCCCCAGCTCATGCAGCAGGCCGAGACCGAGCAAAACGGCCATGTTGTGGCTGTCGTTCTTGCCGAATCCGATGCCCGGATCCACGGCGATGCGCTCGGGCGGGATGCCGGCCTCCAGGCAAGCGGCGACCCGCTCGGCGAGATAGTCTCGGATCTCGAGCGGCGCGTCCTCATAGACAGGGTTCGCCTGCATGCTGCGGGGCTCCCCTTGCATATGCATCAGCACAACCGAGGCGCCGCGCCGGGCGACGAGGTCGAGGCTATCCGCCTCGCCGGTCAGCGCCGTGATGTCGTTGACGATGGCAGCACCGGCGTCGAGCGCCTCGGTCATGACCCGGGCGTGGCGCGTATCGATGGAGACGACGGCCCCCGATGCCACGAGGGTGCGAATGACGGGGATCGTGCGCCTGAGCTCCTCCTCGAGGGTGATCGGCGCTGCCCCGGGGCGTGTCGATTCACCCCCGATATCGAGGATCTCCGCGCCCGCTTCCTTCAGCGCCAGGCCTTGCTCGATCGCCGCGGCCCCGTCGGCGAAATCGCCGCCATCGGAGAAGCTGTCCGGCGTCACATTGACCACGCCCATGATGCGCGGCCGGTCGAGCGTGAGCCCGGCGAAGGCAGCTCGGGGCGCCGTCAGCCGGCCGAGCGCGGCATCGAAGGCCTCCCCTTGGCCGCGGGCGGCCGCATGACGGCGCGCGTCGTCCACCGGGAGCAGGATCCGCTCCCCATCCGCCACGATCTCGCAGAAGGTAAAGGCGAGAGGCCCGCCGGCGAGCGGCTTCGCGGTGCCGGCGCCAATCGCCGCGGGA
>DATFRE010000402.1:0-10410 GCA_035263545.1 Dongiaceae bacterium | reverse complement strand
TCCAATCTCGTCGTGCGCCGGCTGGGCGATCGGATCGGCCATGCGCATGGCAAGGACGTGGTCTTCCGTGCCGAGAGGCTGGCGCTGAACGGTCTGCTGGATAACCGCTGGCCGATGCCCGCCGCGGAGATGCCCTGGAATTTCGCCGTGGTCGGACGGGGCCATGATCTGCCCTGGTGGCGCGCGCTCCTGGCGGACCTCACGGCGGCCGGCCGGGTGAAGACCATCTCCATCGAGCACGAAGATCCCTTCGTGGCGCCGGAGATCGGCATCCCCGAGGCCGCCCGCCTCCTGGCCGAGGCGCTCGGCAGCCGCGCAAGGACGCCGGTGGAGGCATGAGCATGGTCCGGGCTGCCGTCACCGAGCGCCCTGGCCTCATCGCGCTGCGCGAATTTCCGATGCCCGACCCCGCTCCCGGTGCGGTGGTCATGAAGGTGCATTATTCCGGCATCTGCGGCACCGACAAGCACACCTTCCGCGGCGAGAGCAAGCAATATGCCGGGACACCCCACGAGCGCGACCTCACCTATCCGCTCATCTGCGGCCATGAGAATGTCGGCGAGGTCGTCGCCACCGGCGGCGAGGTCCTCGACAGCGAGGGACGGGCTCTGAAGCCCGGCGACCGCATCGTGCCCGCCGCCAATGTCGCCTGCGGGAATTGCCATTTCTGCCGCAACGGCTACCCCTACTACATGTGCGAGAACATGGAGGACTATGGCAACAGCCTGCATTGCGGGCAGGCGCCGCATCTCTTCGGCGGCTGGTCGGAGCATATGTACCTGCTGCCCGGCACGCCGCTGTTCCGCGTTCCCGACGACCTGCCCGACCACGTCGCGGTGCTGACGGAGATCATGTCGGTCACCCATGGGGTGGAGACGGCGCAGACGCTGCTGAGCCTCGTCGGCGGCAGCCGCTTCGCGAACTCCGTCGCCGTGCTCGGTGTCGGCCCGTTGGGCCTTTGCCATCTCATCAAGGCGAAGCTGCTGGGCGCGGGCAAGCTCATCGCCACCGACCGCTTCCCATCCCGCCTCGCGCTGGCCGAGGCCTTCGGCGCCAGCCTCACCATGCCGGTCGACACCACCGACATGGCCGAGCGCATCGCGCGGGCCCGCGAGCATACGGGCGGGCTCGGCCCCGACATCGTCCTCGACTGCAGCGGATTCCCCTCGACCTTCGTCGAGGCCGTCCGGATGGTGCGGGTCGGCGGGGTTGTCGTGGAGGCCGGGACCTTCGTCGATATGGGGCCGGTGGCGATCAATCCCAATTCGGATATCTGCACCAAGAATGTCAGCATCATCGGCGTGGGCGGCGAGACCTCGACCTCCTATCTGCCGTCCATGCGGCTCATGGCGGCAAATCTCGATCGCCTGCCCTTCGACCGCATCGTGAGCCACCGCCTGCCGCTGGAGCAGGCGCAGCAGGCGGTCGAGCTGGCGCAGACCGACGCCGCCATGAAGGTCGTCATGGCGCCTCATTTGGCGCCCCACGGGGCGCCCGACGGCGCGGCGCGCTGAGGGCCGCGCCGCGCGGATCGGACCCATGAACGGCCGAGCCTGATGGAGAGCGAGGCGCCAAATGGCAAGCCGCCGACGATCCTCGACGTCGCCCGGCGCGCGGGTGTCTCGAAATCCACGGTCTCCAATGTGATCCGCGGCATCCGCAGCATCACGCCCGAGACTCAGCTCAAGGTGACCCGGGCCATCGAGGAGCTCGGCTATCGCCCGAACATCCTGGCGCGCCAGATGGTGCATCAGCGGACGACGATCTTCGGCGTCGTCGTCGGCGATCTCGCCAATCCCTTCTATGCCGAGATGGCAAAGCAGATCGAGCGCTCCGCCGCGGCGCGCGGCTATCGCGTCATGTTCTGCAACACCCAGGGCGAGGAAGTCGCCGAGCTCGCGGGCATCGAGGGGCTGCTGGAGCAGCGGGTCGCCGGGATCATCTTCCTCGCCTATACCGGCGGCTCGACCCGCCCGAGAGCCCTGCTCGAGGGCCGCGTACCCACCGTCTTCGTCACCTGCTCGGCCGAATGGGGCGATGTCGTCTCGGCCGATGACGAGCGCGGCGCCCGGCTCGCCACCGAGCACCTGATCGGACTCGGCCATGAGAGGATCGCCTATTGCGCCGACCCGATCGTCGAGGACGCCACGGATCGCGCCCGCCAGGCCGGCTATCGCCAGACGATGGAAGCGGCCGGCCTGAAGCCCATGGTCTTCCACTGGGAGTGGGCCGAGGACCGGCTGCTGCGCGAGGCGCCGGTCGACCAGATCCTGACGGGGCCGCAGCGCCCGACTGCCTTCGTCTCCTCCAACGACCTGGGCGCCATCGACCTTCTCGACTGTGCCGACCGCCTCGCCATCCCCGTGCCGCGGAAGCTCTCCGTCGTCGGCTTTGACGATGTGATGATGGCCGGGCTCGCGCGGATCAATCTGACCACCATCGCCCAGCCCAAGGAGATGCTGGCTCGCCTCGCCGTCGACACCCTCGCCAGCCGGATCGAAGGCGAGCTGAGCGGGGATCCCATCCGCCAGACGGTGAGCTGCCGCCTCATCATCCGCGGCTCCACGACCCGGCCGCCGAAGTAGCTCGGCTTGACAATACCGCGGTGCCGTCGCTAGGTTGTTGGAACGTTCCACAAGGTGTGTCTGACAGGGGGATATCGGTCGATGCCGGAGAGGCTTCGGGTCGGGGTCATCGGCTGCGGGCTGATCGCCCAGGTCATGCATCTTCACTATCTGCGCGAGCTGGCCGACAGGTTCGAGATCACCGCGCTTTGCGATGTCTCTGAGAGCCTGGCGCGCGCCTGTGCCAAGGACTACGGCGTGCCGCACATCTTCACGCGCTGGCAGGATCTGCTCGCCGGGCCCGTGGATGCGGTGCTGATCCTGACCTCCGGCAGCCATGCGCCGATCGCGATGGCGGCGGCCGAAGCCGGCAAGCATATGCTGATCGAGAAGCCCATGTGCTTCTCCGTGGCCGAGGGCCGGGCGATGATCGAGGCCGCCGGGCGGGCGAAGGTCACGCTCATGGTCGGCTACAACAAGCGTTACGACCCGGCCTATCGCCGGCTCGACGAGGAGATGCAGAGCCTGTCGGATCTGCGCCTGATGCGGGTGACGACGCTGGAATCCCCGCTCCAGCCCTATGTCGCGCATTATCGGATGCATAAGGGCGCGAGCCTTCCACCCGAGCTGGCAGCTTCCTTCCAGGCCGACAACCAGGCGCGCATCGGCGCGGCCATCGGCACCGCCGATCCGCTGGCGCGCCATGCCTATCACGCCGTGCTGCTGGACAGCATGGTGCATGAGTTCAACGCGGTCCGCGGCATATTGGGCGAGCCGGACCGGCTGGATTTCGCCGATGTCCGGGAGAACGGGCTGACAGCGGTGCTGCGCTTCGGCGCGGCGGAATGCATCATCGCCTGGGTCGATTTGCCGGGCATCGCCCGCTATGAGATGGAGCTTGCCTTCTACGCGCCGGATCGACGCCTCACCCTCTCCTTCCCCTCGCCCTTCCTGCGCAGCATGCCGACCTTGCTCCAGGTCGAGGGCGGCAAGGCGCCATCGCCCGAGGCTTGGCAGAGCGAGCAGGTCGTCTCCTATGCCGAGAGCTTCAAGGAGGAGCTGATGCATTTCCACGGCTGCGTCACCGGCGGCCATGCGCCCGTGACCTCGGGTGAGGACGCCCTCGGCGATATCGCGCTGTGCGAAGCAGTCATCCATGCCCATCTCGCCCGCACCCCGGTGGAGAAGCCGACGGATGCGTCGGCCTCCCGCGCGCGCCTCGAAGGCAGGGCCTGAGCCATGGCGATTTTCCACATGGGACTTGTCGGCGCGGGTCGCATGGGCCGCACGCATATGCGCGCGCTCGCGGACAGCGATGTCCTCCGGGTCGTGGCCGTTGCCGATCCACTCGAGCAGGCGCGCGCAGCCGTCGAAGCGCCGGGGATCGCCGTTCATGCCGATCTCGCCGGGATGCTGCGGGCGGGCGGGCTGGACGGCGTGCTGATCGCCTCCTCGAGCGACACGCATCTCGCCGGCATCGGCGAGCTGGCCGCCGCCGGCATCCCGATCCTCTGCGAGAAGCCCTGCGGCCTCACCTCCCGGCAGGGACAGGAGGCGGCGGCCCTCGCCGCCGCGGCCAAGGTGCCGCTGCAGGTCGCCTATTGGCGCCGCTTCGTGCCCAGCCTGAAGAAGCTGAAGGCGCGGATCGGCGCCGGCGAATTGGGCGATCTCTATCTCGCCATCTGCTACCAGTGGGACGAGCAGCCGCCTCCGCCGAGCTTCCGCACCCGGAGCGGCGGCATCTTTATGGATATGGCCGTCCACGAGTTCGACCAGATCCGATGGCTCTCCGGGCAGGAGATCGGCGAGCTCCACGCCATGGCCGCAGGCACCCTCTCGGCGCCGCCCGTCGACGGCGACAGCGAGAGCGCCCAGGTACTTTGCGCGCTTTCCGGCGGGGCCACCGGGATCGTCTCCCTCGGCCGGCGTTTTCCGCTGGGCGATGTGTGCAAGGCCGAGGTCTTTGGGACCAAGAGCGCGGAGGAATGCCGCTTCCTATGGCCGCCGGCGGCCGAGCAGGCCTTCCTCGAGGCGCTGCGCCTGCAGGCCGAGAGCTTCGTGCGCTGGGTCGGCGGGGCGCGAGCCGAAGGCGCCAGCGCGCTGGATGCCGTCGCCGCGCTCGAAGCCGCCGAGCGCGCCTCGCGCATATTCGAGACGGCAGGGGAGAAGCGCTGATGCCTCAGTTGCCAGAGGTCCGGATCGGCATCGTCGGCTACGGCATGATGGGCAAGGCCCATTCCTACGGCTATCGCGAGGCGCCGCGGCTACGCGGGCTTCCGGTCCGCCCGCGCCTGCGGATGATCAGCGGGCGCCGGCGCGAACTGGTGGAGAAGGCGGCCACAGCCTATGGGGTCGAGGAGGTGACGACCGACTGGCGCCGGATCGTCGAGAGCAAGGAGATCGACATCGTCGATATCTGCACGCCGCCCGGGACCCATGCCGAGATCGCCATTGCCGCCGCCGCGGCGGGCAAGGCGGTGTTCTCCGAGAAGCCCTTCGCCACCTCCTACGCCGAAGGCCACGATGCCCTGGAAGCCGCGCGCCGCGCCGGCGTGCTGAACGCGGTCGGCTTCAACTACCGGCGCCTGCCCGCTGTCTCGCTGATGAAGCGGATGATCGACGAGGGCGCCATCGGCCGGCCGCAGCTCTGGCGCGGCTGCTGGCTGTCCGACGAGTTCGTCGACCCCCAGATCCCTTTCGACTGGCGCTTCGAGCGGCGGATGGGTGGGACGACCATCGCCGATCTCGGCGCCCATCTGATCGACATGGCGATCTGGATGGTGGGAGACGTCGCCGAGGTCAGCGCCCAATCGACAACCTTCGTCCCCGAGCGCGCCGATCCCGAGAAGCCGGGCGCCGCCCGGCGGGTCGAGATCGACGACGCCTCATCGGCCCTGATGCAGTTTTCAGGCGGCGCCCGTGGGGTTCTGGAGATGGCGCGCAGCTGCGTGCGCCGCCCTTGCGATTTCACCATCGAGGTGAACGGCCCGAAGGGCACGCTGCGCTTCGACTATGCCCGCCTCAACGAGCTGCAATATGGCGATGGCGGCGATGCCGCGGGCCTCTACGGCATGCGCCGCATCCGCGCCGAGCATCCGAGCCACCCCTATGCCGCGAGCTGGTGGCCGATCGGCCAGGGCGTGGGCTACGGCTCGAGCTTCGTCAATCAGTTCGCCGATCTTCTCCAGGCCTGGCCGGAGGGGCCCTGGGATCCCGACTTCCGCCAGGGACTCGCGGTCCAGGCCGTCTGCGATGCCATGGAGCGCGCGGCGGCGGAGAAGCGCTGGGTTCGGATCAAGGAAATCGCCGGAGCCTGATCGGCGCCGGCCGGGAGACCGGCTGAATTCTCCCTCTCCCGCTAGGAAGCGCGGGAGGGCAAAGTTTGGACGGCGGCGTCCGAATCCTCGACGAAGACGATGTCCTCGGGGCGCCAATAGAGATCGACGACCGATGCCGGGCGGATGTTCTCCTCGCCGAGCGCCGTCACCTCCTCGATCGACAAAGCCGCCAGGACCTCGAGACGCTCGCTCACGCGCACATGCATGTTGAAGACAGAGCCGGTGAAGACGCATCGCTCGACGGTGCCGCGCACCGCATGATCGGTCGCGCCTTTCGCCAGGGCGACCTTGACCCGGTTGCGGGGCAACAAGGCGGCGATCGCCGGCGTCTCCTTGAGGTAGGGCGGCAGGCTTCCGCGCAGGGCGATGGCGGGGTGGAATATCTCGACGGCGCCACCCTCGCGCGTGCTCCGGCCGCGGACGATTGTCCCGGCATCGATGAAATTGGCGACATAGGCGCTTCGCGGCGCCCGGTAGAGGGCCTCGGGCGTATCGACCTGGGCGATCATGCCGTCCTTCATGACCGCGATGCGGTCGGCGATCGCGCAGGCTTCCTCCTGGTCATGGGTGACGTGGATCAGGGTAGTTCCGGTCGATTGCTTGATGCGGACAAGCTCTTCCTGCATCTGGCGCCGCACCTTGAGATCGAGCGCGCCCAGCGGCTCGTCGAGAAGCAGCACCGCCGGCCGCTTGACGAGCGCGCGCGCCAGCGCCACGCGCTGCTGCTGGCCGCCCGAGAGCTCCGAGATCCGGCGCCGCTCCATCCCCGCGAGGCCGACGAGCTCGAGCGCCTCGGTGACCCGTTTTGCCCGTTCGCCCCGCGCGACACCGTCCATCTTCAGGCCATAGGCGACATTCCCCTCGACGCGCAGATGGGGGAACAGCGCGTAGCTTTGGAAGACGGTGTTCGTCGGCCGCTCATAGGGCTGGCGGCGCGTGACATCGATCCCCTCGATTTCGACCTTCCCGGTGCTCGGCTCGATGAAGCCGCCGATGATACGCAGCGTTGTCGTCTTCCCGCAGCCGCTCGGCCCCAGCAGCGCGAAGAGCTCGCCCCTATTGACCGAGAAGGAAACGCCGACCGAGGCGGAGCCCACCGCGTAGACCTCCTGCCCCGGATAGCGGCTCCTGAGGTCGGTGCATCGGAGAGCGGTTTGGGATCGTTCGGCCTGCATGTTCAAGACAATCACTCCGCGGCGACCGGGACGATATGCGCGACCCTCGAGCGCCCGCGGAGCCTCTCCCGCCCGATGGCGACCAGCGCGCCCAAGGTCAGGAGCAGGAAGGAGGCGCCGAGCATGAGCGCAGAGATGGCGTTCAGCTCGGGCGTCACCCGGATCCTGAGCGACCCGAAGATATAGAGCGGCAAGGTCTGCTGCGAGCCGGTCACGAGGAAGGTGAGGATGAACTCGTCCATCGAGATCGCGAGCGCGATCATCATCCCGGCGAGAATGCCCGGCAAGGCTTGCGGCACCGACACGGTCAGGAAGGCGCGCCAGGGCCGTGCTCCCAGATCCATGGCGGCGGTCTCCTGGTTCCGGTCGAGCCCCTCCAGCCGCACGAGGATCATCAGGGTCACCACCGGCAAGGTGAGGATGGTGTGGCCGGCGATGATCGTCCAGAGGCCGCGCGGAATTCCCAGCGCATTCAAACCGACGATGATGGCAAGGCCGAGCACCAGGGGCGGCAGGAACAGGGGCACGGCGATCATCGCGAGATTGAACGAGCGCAGCCGGCCCTTGACGCGCGCAATCTGGACTGCCGCGGGGGTACCGAGCACGGCGCTGATCAGGACCGCCGCCATCGCAACCTCCAGGCTCGTCCAGAGGGCGTTGAGGAGCACCGGATTGTTCAGCACCTTGGTGAACCAGCGGAAGGTGAAGCCGACGAAAGGCAGGCCCGTGTCCTGGGAGTCATTGAACGCCAGCAGGATGAGCAAGGCCGGGGGCGTATAGAGGAAGATGAGATAGAGGATCGAGTAGCCGAAAAGAACCGGCGCGCGCCGCCGCGTGAAGCCGCCGGTGTACTCGCCCGCCGCCTCGACCCCGCCGACCGCGAGGCGGAGCACGATCACCAGCAGCAGGATGGCGATCAGGAACAGCACGGCCAGGGTGGCGCCGAACCCCCACTGCAGCGAATAGCCGAACTGGTTGGTGATCAGGTTCGCGTAGAGCGTGCCGTTGGTGCCGCCGATCAGCTGCGGGGTCGCGTAATCGCCCATCATGCCGATGAAGGCGAGGACGAAGCCGGCAACGATGCCGGAGCGCGCAGTCGGCAGCGTGATCGTGACCAGCCGCCGCCACGGCTTCGCACCGAGATCGGCGGCAGCATCCAGCATCGCCGGATTGATCCGCTCGATGGCGATATAGGTCGAGAGGAAGGAGAGCGGGAACAGCAGGTAGATGAAGGTGATCACGATCGCCGGCCGGCCGAAGCCGAAGAACTCGATCGGATCGTCGATCAGGCCGATGCTGGTCAGCGCCTGGTTTATCAGCCCCTCATCCCCGAACATGTTGAGCCAGGCGAAAACTCGGATCAGGTAGCTGGTCCAGAACGGGATGATCGCAATCAGGATCCAGGCCAGACGGCGTGACGGTTGCACCTTGGCCGCCACGAAATAGGCGAAGGGAAAGCTGAGCACCACCGTAAGGGCCGATGCCAGCGAGACGAGCCAGAACGAGCGCAGCAGCATCCGCCAATAGGCCGCCTGGGTGAAGAAACGGGCGTAGTTCGCGATCGTCCATTCATGGACGATCCGTCCGTTCTCGGTCGGCCAGAAGGAGTAGAGGATGAGCACGCCCAGCGGCAGGAAGAAGCCGACGGCCACCAGGAACACCGCCGGAAACGGGAGCAGCGGATTCTCGAGGCCGCGATGGCGGCGACGCCCGGGCAAAGGAGCCGCCGCCAATCGCACTGCGCCCGAGGGGCTATCCTGCCCGGAAGCGGGCGACGAACCGCCGCCGCCCGTCAACATCCGGCCCTCCGGAGCAGCCATGCAGGGTCTCTCCGGTTACGGGTACGCGGGAGAGCTAGTCTGCCAGCACCTGGTCGTAGGCCGCCGCCCATTCCTTCGGATTCTTGGACGGGCCCTGGAAAACCATCTGGGTCGCGATCTCCGGCTTGCCGCCGCCGAGCGCCTCGTAGACCGGAGCGTTCAGCGCCGCACCGGACTTGAGAATGCGCTCCGAGGTCGTCTGGTTCGCCATTCCAAAGACATTGGCCTGCCAGAGCCAGTCCTGCATGTCCGGATTGCCCATCAGGAAGTCGATGAACTTGATGGCGTTGTCGCGGTTCTTTGCGCCCTTGACGAGCTGAGGACCGTCGACCCAGCCCAGCGCGCCCTCCTTGGGCAGCTGGATGTCCGCCACATGCTTGCCGGCCTTCTCGTTGATCCGGTAGGCGAGGCCGAGGCTCGTCGCCTGGCCGACCACAGCCTTGCCGGTGCGGATGGCGTCGGCGGTCACGATGTCGGAGCTGGCGCTGATCTGGAAGGGCTTCAGCTCACGCAGATAGTCCGCCGCCTTCTTCAGCGTCGGCCCGGTCATGGAATAGATCTCCGAGCGCGGCACGCCGAGAGCCAGGCCCGCCAGCGAGAGGAAATCGTCCCCCGCCCCCTGCAGGATCACCTTGCCCTTCGGGGCATCCCAGAGCGACTTCCACGAATAGGGCGCCGGCACCTGGAACTTGTCGATGTTCCAGCAGATGCCGAAGGACGCCCACATGCTCGGGTAGAGCAGCGTCTTGTTCGCCGCCAGGATGTAGGGAAAGTCGGTGTTCGTCTTGAAGATCGGCCAGAGATTCTTCGCCGCCGGTACCTCGTTGAGATCGAGCGGCTCCGTGAGGCCGGCATCGTGGTAGAGAGGGCAGAACCCTGCATTCGCAAAGACGATGTCATACTGGTCGCCGCCGCCGGCCTGGAGCTTGGTGAACATGTCCTGGTCGGAGTCCGCGGAGATGCCCCGCATCGCGATGCCGGTCGCCGCCTGAAAGCGCTTCTGGATCTCCGGATCGACGTAGTTCTCCCACGCCATCACCACGACTGTGCCGTTATCGGCCCGGGCCCTACCGGAGGCCAGCAGCCCGCCGATCGCGAGAGCTGCGCCGGCCGAGCGTCCGACGAAGCTCCGGCGCGAAATCCCTTGGGCGGCGTTCCGAGGATTGGTTGCGTTTTTCGCTTTTGAAGGCCGCTGCCCTTGAGGTCCAGACGGTCCTTGTGCGTTCCCCGCCATCTCTAGTCCTCCCATATTTTCGATTTTTGTGGAACGTTCCAAAAGTTTTTTAGAGTACCGAAGGCAGCGATCCAAGTCAAGATCGCGCGCCGGGCGGCACGGTCACAGATTCGATTTCGTGAAACATCGATTTTATTGGTGCCCCTGGCCGGACTCGAACCAGCACGCCCTTGCGGGCAACAGATTTTGAGTCCCTCTGTCCTGATATCTCGATAGTTCTAAATCGCTGTTTTCCTAAGCTATTTCAACGTTTTACGTTTCCCGAACCGCTAGTGCATG
>DATFRE010000401.1:0-10955 GCA_035263545.1 Dongiaceae bacterium | reverse complement strand
TGATCGTCATGTATCACGGCAAGGTGATGGAAAGCGGCACGCTGGACGACATCTTCCGCCATCCGAGCCACCCTTATCTCGAGGCCTTGCTGCGCGCCGTGCCGCGCTTCCACATGAAGCCGAACGAGCGCCTCACCCCCTTGCGCGAGATCCCGCCGCCCTCGGGCCGGCTGATCAGCGCGCGCGAGCCCTGGCCGGCGGGGGCGGATGCCGCCGGGCCGCTGCTGCAGGTGGAGGGCCTCAGCAAGCGCTTCCGGGTGCGCGGATCGAGCGGCGCCAGCGGCACGATCGTGGCGGTGGACGATGTCAGCTTCGAGATCAAGCGCGGGGAGTGCCTGGGGCTGGTGGGCGAAAGCGGCTGCGGCAAGACTACCCTTTCCAAGGTGATCATGCGGGCACTCAGCCCCGATACCGGCACCATCCGCTTCAACGACCATGGCAAGTCCGTCAATGTGCTCGACCTCAAGGGCGAGGAACTGACCAAGTTCCGCCGCCACATCCAGTTCATCTTCCAGGACCCCTTCGGCTCGCTGAACCCGCGCATGACGGTGTTCGACATCCTGAGCGAGCCGCTCCTGATCCACGGCATCGGCACAGCCGCCGAGCGGGCGGAGCTGGTGAAGGAGCTGATGGCGCTGGTGGGCCTCAACGTGCAGTTCCTGAAGCGCTATCCGCACAGCTTCTCCGGCGGCCAGCGCCAGCGCATCGGCATTGCACGCGCGCTCGCCCTCAAGCCCGACCTCCTGCTCTGCGACGAGCCCGTCTCGGCCCTCGACGTCTCGATCCAGGCCCAGGTGCTGAACCTGCTGAAGGATCTGCAGGCGAAGCTCGGCCTGACCTTTCTCTTCATCTCCCACAATCTAGCCGTGGTGGACTACATCGCCGACCGGATCATGGTGATGTGCGGCGGGCGAATCGTCGAGGTGGCACCCTGTGGCGTACTGTTCAAGAAACCCATCCACCCCTATACCAAGGCCCTGCTGGCCGCCGTGCCCGAGCCCAATCCCGACTATCGCCTGTCCTTCGACAAGCTGATGGAAGGCAAGACCTCGAAGCCCTCGGCCTGGCCGGCGCCCTTCACCATCAACGATGCCGAGCGTCCGGGGCTGATCAACCCGGGTGAGGGGCATTTCGTGCGCGCCGGCACGGCGCTGGTCGCCGCATGAGGCGCGTTCTCGCGCTGGCTGTCCTGGTGCTGGTGCTGGCGCTCGGCGCCGGCCTGGCCCAGGCAGCGCTCCCGGTCTACCAGGAGCCGCCCTTCCTCGAGCAGCGGGTCAAGGACGGCAAGCTGCCGCCCGTCGCCGAGCGGCTACCTGCCAACCCCATGGTGGCCGCCTTTGACTGGCCGGGACAGGTGCCCGGGCAATATGGCGGCGAGCTCGGCATGCTGATGTCCTCGGTCAAGGACACCCGCTATCTCGTGACCTATGGCTACACGCAGCTGCTGACCTATGACGCTCATTACAATCTCGTGCCGAACGTTCTCGAGAGCATCGATGTCGAGGAGGGACGGAGCTTCACCCTCCATCTGCGCAAGGGCATGAGGTGGTCCGACGGCTCGCCCTTCACCACCGAGGACTTCCGCTTCTTCTGGGAGGACATCGCCAACAATACCGAAGTCTCGCCCGCAGGACCGCCCAGCGAGTTCTCGGTCGCCGGCGAGATGCCGAAGGTCGAGGTCATCGACGAGACGACGATCCGCTATAGCTGGTCCAAACCCAATCCCAATTTCCTGCCTTCGCTGGCGCAGCGGTCGGACCTCTTCATCTACGCGCCCAGCCAATACCTGAAGACGCTGCACAAGAAATATACCGAACCGAGCGAGCTGGCCGCCGTGGTGAAGGATAGCGGATCGCGCAGCTGGGCCCAGCTCTTCAACCGGAAGAACAAACTCTACCGGAACGACAATCCCTGGCTGCCGACCCTGGGGCCCTGGGTGCTGAAAACCAAGCTGCCCGCCGACCGTATCGTCTTCGAGCGCAACCCCTATTACTTCCGCGTCGATCCCGCTGGCCGCCAGCTTCCCTATATCGACAAGGTCATCTTCAACATTGCCGACGGCAAGCTGATCCCCGCCAAGGCGGGCGCCGGCGAGTCCATGCTTCAGGCCAAGGACATCCGCTTCGCCGACTACACCTTCCTCAAGGAGGGCGAGAAGAGTGGCAATTACAAGGTCCTGCTGTGGCATACGGGCAACGGCTCGAGCTTCGCGCTCTTCCCCAATCTGACGACGAACGACCCGGTCTGGCAGAAGCTCCTGCGCGACGTCCGCTTCCGCCGCGCGCTGTCGCTGGGCATCAACCGGCACGAGATCAATCAGGTGATCTATTACGGCCTGGCGCGCGAGGGGGCGAATTCGGTGCTGCCGGAAAGCCCGCTCTACAAGCCCCAGTTCCAGCGTGGCTATGCCGATTTCGATCTGGCGCAGGCAAACAAGCTGCTCGACGAAATGGGCCTCACCCAGCGCGACGCCGACGGCTATCGATTGCTGCCCGACGGACGCTCTTCCACCGTCGTCGTCGATACCGCGGGTCAGGTGCCGGAGGAATCGGACGTCCTGGAGCTGATCCGCGACAGCTGGGCGCAGCTCGGCATCCGTCTCTTCACCAAGCCCTTCGTGCGCGACGTCTTCCGCAACCGCGTCTTCGCCGGCGACAGCATCATGTCGGTCTGGACCGGGCTGGAGAATGGACTGCCGACAGCCGCGTTCAGCCCCTCCGAGCTGGCGCCCGTCGACCAGAACGACCTCGAATGGCCGAAATGGGGCCAGTATCACGAGACTCGCGGCATGTCGGGCCAAGCGCCGGACATGCCGGAGCCGAAGCAGCTCCTGGCCCTGCTCGGCCAGTGGGAGGACGCCCCGGATGAAGCGACCCGCGCCGATATCTGGGAGAAGATGCTATCGATCTATACCGATCAGGTCTTCACCATCGGCACCATCGCCTCGGTCCCGCAGCCGGTCGTCGTCTCCGACCGCCTGCGCAATGTTCCCACGGAGGCGATCTGGAGCTTCTCGCCGGGCAGCTTCTTCGGCATCTACCGGCCCGATACCTTCTGGCTCGACCCGGCGGCAAAATAGGATCCGCGCCATGTTCCGCTACGTCGTCCAGCGCCTGGGAATCATGATCCCCACCCTGCTGGTGATCAGCTTTCTGATCTTCGTCGTGATCCAGGCGCCGCCGGGCGACTATCTCTCCATCTATATCGCCGAGCTGCAGAGCCAGGGCGCGGCGGTCGATCCCGCCCGCATCGCCGCTCTCAGGGCCGAGTACGGACTGGATCAGCCCTTCATCATTCAGTACCTCACCTGGATCGGCGGGCTCCTGCGCGGCGATATGGGTTACAGCTTCGAATACGGGCTGCCGGTGGCCCAGCTCGTGGGCGACAAGCTGCTGCTCACCATGATCCTCTCCCTCGGCACGATCCTCTTCATCTGGGTCGTGAGCTTTCCCATCGCCATCTATTCGGCGACCCATCAGTACAGCCTGGGCGACTATATCGCGAGCTTCATCGGCTTCATCGGCCTCGCCACGCCAAGCTTTCTCTTTGCCCTGGTGCTGCTCTATTTCGCGCATGTCTGGTTCGGCATCTCGGTCGGCGGGCTGATCGATCCCGCCTATCTGGACCAGCCCTGGAGCTGGGGCAAGGTGCAGTCGCTGCTGGCCCATCTGTGGATCCCCATCATCGTCATCGGGACCTCGGGCACCGCCGGCATGATCCGGCGGCTGCGCGCCAATCTCCTGGATGAGCTGCAGAAGCAGTATGTGACGACCGGCCGGGCCAAGGGGCTCCCGCCCGGACGCCTGCTGCTCAAATATCCGCTGCGCATGTCCCTCAACCCCTTCATCTCGGATATCGGATCGCTCCTGCCCGAAGTGATCTCGGGCGCCGTCGTCGTCTCGGTGGTCATGTCGCTGCCCACCACGGGGCCGATGCTCCTCGACGCGCTGCGCAGCCAGGACATGTATCTGGCGGGCTCCTTCCTCATGTTCCTGGCCCTGCTGACGGTCATCGGCATCTTCATCTCCGACCTCCTCCTGGCGGCGCTCGACCCGCGCATCCGCCTCAGCGGCAGCGCCACGAAATGAGCACCACCGTGCCGTCGTCGGCCGAGCCACCCTATGCCAGGGCCACGGGCGTCGAGCCCGCGGAGACCCGCGCCATGGGGGCGACGATGAGCACGGCGGAGGGACCGCTTCCCCACCTGGTCTCGACCGCACCCTTCGACCCGATGTCGGTCGAGAAGATGTCGGCGGAGCAGGAGCGCTTCTACCTCGCCTCGCAATGGCGGATGATGTGGTGGCGCTTCCGGCGCCATCGCGTCGCAGTGGCCGCGGGCGTCGTGCTGATCGTCTTCTACGCCAGCATCTTCTTCAGCGAGTTCCTGGCGCCCTACGCGCTCCACACGCGCCATGTGGATTTCATCTTCGCCCCGCCGCAGGCCGTGCATCTCTTCGACGACAAGGGAAACTTCGTCGGTCCCTTCGTCTACGGGCTGGTCTATCACCTCAACATGCAGAATCTCAGGCGCGAGTACACGGTCGATCGCAATGAGATCCAGCCGCTGCGCTTCTTCTGCCGGGACGAGCCCTACAGGTACTGGGGCATGATCCCGGGCAATCTGCATCTCTTCTGCCCGGCCAAAGGGGGGACCGCCTTCCTGTTCGGCAGCGACCGGCTGGGGCGCGACTTGCTGAGCCGCATCATCTATGGCGCGCGCATTTCGCTCACCATCGGGCTCATCGGCGTCTCGGTCAGCTTCATGCTCGGAATCTTCATCGGCGGACTGGCCGGCTACTACGGCGGAATCATCGACAACCTTGCCCAGCGCCTGATCGAGGTCATGCGCTCCATCCCCCATGTGCCGCTGTGGCTGGCGCTCTCCGCCATCCTGCCGGTGGATTGGAGCCCGATGCTGGTCTACTTCGGCATCACGGTCATCCTCGGCCTCCTCGACTGGACCGGGCTGGCGCGCGCCGTGCGCTCTAAGCTCCTCTCCCTGCGCGAGGAGGATTTCTGCGTCGCCGCCCAGCTCATGGGGGCGAGCCCGCGGCGCATCATCTTCCGCCACCTGCTGCCGAGCTTCACCAGCCACCTGATCGCCTCGGTGACGCTGGCCATCCCCGGCATGATCCTGGGCGAGACGGCATTGAGCTTCCTCGGCCTCGGCCTGCGCCCGCCCATCACGAGCTGGGGCGTGCTGCTGAACGAGGCACAGAACATCAATGTGGTGGCGCTCTATCCCTGGCTGATGCTGCCGGTGGTGCCCGTGATCATCGTGGTCCTGGCCTTCAACTTCCTGGGCGACGGCTTGCGCGACGCCGCGGATCCGTACAAATAGACCCCAGCGATGGCTGACAACCCCTCCACTGCCGCGGTCCCCGCCGAGGCACCGGCGCCGCCCGCGCGGCGCCCGGCCCGGCCCCAGCCGCGCCTGCCGCTCGCCGTCGGTCCGGCGACCAATCCCTCCACCGCCGCAGCCGCGGCCGAAGCGCTGCAGCAGGTCGATCTCACCCCCGCCAGCCCGGCGGCAGCGCCGGGAGCGCCCCCGACGCAGCAACAATCGCTGCGCCAGCTCAACCAGACGACCATGGCGATGGCGCTGCGCCATCATTTGGCGGGCCGGTTGCGCCAGGCCGAGCCGCTCTACCGCGCGATCCTCCGGCGCACGCCCCAACACACGGCGGCGCTGATCAATCTCTCCGCCCTGCTGCGGGTCTCAGGGCGCCTGCCCGAAGCGCGCGAGATCGCCGAGCGCTCGGTCGCTTCCAATCCCAACGATCCGATGACCTATTTCGGCCTGGGGGCGGCACTGCGCCAGCTGCGCCGGGACAAGGAATCCATCGCTGCCTACGAGAAGGCGGTCGAGCTCGAGCCGACGCTCGTGAAAGCCTGGATCAATCTTGCCGTCTCGACGGAGCGTCTCGACCGCGCCCGCTCGCTCGAGGCCCAGGCGAAGGTCCTCGCGGTCGAGCCCGAAAATCTCGTCGCCCTCAATCTGCAGCTCAAGTTCCACCTCCAGGACTGCGACTTCGATGCCTGCGAGGCGGTCTTGAAGACGCTGCTCAAGGTCTTCCAGCGCGAGCTCGCCAGCGTTACCGAATGGCGGATCCTGGCCAATATGGCCTATCGGGCGCTGTTCGTGCCGGTACCGGTGCCGCTACAGCGCCGCATCACCGACCGCATCGACCAGCTCCACCAGCGCTCGCTCACCGAGTTCGGCCGCCTGCCGCCATTGCCGCCGCCCGATCCATCGGCCGCGGGGCGCAAGATCCGGCTCGCCTACATGACGCCGAACTTCGCCGATCATCCCGTAGGCCATGTGACGCTCAGCCTGTTTCCGGCCCATGATCGCGAGCGCTTCGAGATCCACGCGATCGCGACCCATGGCCGGCGCGGTGGCGATCCGGACTACAACAAGCGCCACCGCCACGGCGTCGACTACTACCATGACCTGAGCGACCTGCCGCATTTCGAGATGGCCCGGCGCATCCGCAATCTGGGCATCGACATCCTGGTCGATCTCGATGGCTACATGGAGACCGCGAGCACGGCGATCATGGTCTTCCGCCCCTGCCCGGTGCAGATCTACTGGATGGGGCATGCCGGCGGACTCGGACTCTCCTTCGTCGATTATCTGCTGGCCGACAGGATCATCGTGCCGCCGGGGGAGGAGCCGCTCTACAAGGAGCAGATCGTCCGGATGCCCGAGTGCTATCACGTCGCTTCGCCCTCGCCGATCGCCGAGGTGACGCCGAGCCGTGCCGAATGCGGTCTGCCGGAGGATGCCTTCGTCTTCTGCGCCTTCAATAACCCGGAGAAATTCAACCGCACCGCCTTCGATGCCTGGATGCGCATCCTGGCCGGCGTGCCGGGCAGCGTGCTCTGGGTCTCGAAGGTGAAGGGCGTGCCCTCGCATCGCCAGATGCTGCGCCGTCAGGCCAAGGAGCGCGGCATCGATCCCAAGCGCCTGGTCTTCGCCGACCGGCTGCCTGACAAGGCCGAGCATTTCGCCCGCCACCGTCATATCGGGCTCTTCCTCGATACCCTCACCCTCAATGCCTCGACGACGGCGCTCGACGCGCTCTGGGCCGGCGTGCCGCTCTTGACGGTGAAGGGCGATCGCTTCTCCAACCGCATCTCCAACAGCATGCTGCACTGGATCGGCCTCGACGACATGGTGATGCCCGACATCGAGAGCTATGTCGAACGCGCGATCCATCTGGCGCACCATCCCGAGGAGCTGGCGGCGATCCGCGAGCGGCTGCAGGCCAATCGCGACACTGAGCCGCTGTTCCAGACCCGGCGCTTCGCCCGCCATCTGGAGCAGGCCTATCTGGCGATCTGGGAGCGCCACTGCCGCGGCGAGGCGCCAGCCGCCTTCGACATGCCGGCTCTGCCGCCCGAGATGGAAAGCGCGGAGCCGGCGCCGCGGAGCCACGGGCTGCAGCTCCATCTCAACGGCACCGAGCCGCGCGAAGGCTGGAAAATCGTCGCCGCCGCGGCGGGGCCGGAGGTCGATGTCGTTTGCGACCCGCGCAGCCTCGAGGCCTTCGCCAACGACAGCGTCGACGCCATCTATGCCGGCTGGTTCTATCAGCGCCTCGGCTATCGCGAGGAGCTGCCCCAGGCGCTGGGCGCCGCCCATCGCGTGCTCAAGCCGGGCGGCACCTTGCGCGTCGCGGTGCCGGATTTCGAGCTGCTTTGCAACCTGATGATCAATCCCTCGATTCCGCGCAACGATCTCTTCTCGATCATGGCGCTCGTCTACGGCGATCAGGCGGCGCCCGACCGCTTCAACCGCACCGGCTTCACGGCCGATTTCATCGGCGCCTTCCTGAAGCAGGCGGGTTTCAAGACGGCGCGCCGCGTGCCTTCCTTCGGCCTCTTCAACGACATGAGCAGCGCCAAGCGCTTCAGCCAGTCGATCGCGCTCAACGTGCTGGCGACGAAGTAGGAGTCTAGACCCGCTCCAGCCAGAGGCTCGAATCATAGGCACCCGGCACGGCGGGAAGACGGGCGATGGCGCTGGCGGCAACCTCGGCCGCCAGGCGCGTCGCGGCATAGCGGCTGGCGAAGAGAATGCGCCAGGCGCCGCCGGCCAGAAGTGCCGCCACGCCCAGCTGCTCGTTATAGCCGCGCCAGGCCCACTCATCGGGATAGGCATCCGGCAGGAACACGTCGTGGACATGCACCAGCGCGCCGGCGGGCAGGCGCGGCAGGATGCGGTTCAACAGGAAATCCACGTCGCTGCCCGGCATCAGCACATGGCTCGAATCGATGAACAGCAGATCGCCGGCTCCGAGCGCCGCGAAGGGCGCTTCGCCGCAGGCCGGCGCGGGGGCCGCGATCAGCCTTGCACCGGTGCGTCCGATATCGGCGCGTGGCGCCGGATCGATGGCCGTGAGCTCGATTCCACCACCGCGATCGGCAATGGCTTCGGCGAGGAAACGCGTCGAGTGGCCAGAGCCCACCTCGACGATGCGCCGGGGTGCGCGCTCGCGCACCACGTCATAGGCGATTGCCGCATCGAGGCGGGGAAACCAGTCCTGATCCCAGCGCGCCAGGCGTGGCGCGACCGGCAGCTCGTCGAGAGCGGCAAGGCGTGCCCGCATCGCCGGCGCCGCCGCGGCGAAGACAGCCTCCAGCGCCGGATAGCCCGATGCCGGCGGCAGCTCGCCCGCATGGCGATAAGGGATGAAATAGCCCTGGGCCTTGAGGCCCAGCAGCGTGGGCAGGCCAAGGGCCAAGCGTCGCTGGTAGGGACGCTTCAAGGGGTGAGGGTCATGCCTTCGCGCGCCACGAGGCTTCCCGGCCGCGCCGCGGCCAGCGCCTCGGCCACGCCATCCATGAAGGCGTCCCTGTGGCTGGGATCGTGATGGAAGGCGACGAAGGTCTTGGCGCCGGCGGCATCCGCGAGCTTCACGCCCTCGCGCCAGGTGGAATGCCCCCAGCCGGCATATTTCGGGTATTCCTCGTCGGTGTAGCTGCTGTCGTAGATGAAGATGTCGGTCCCCCTGACCAGCGCCAGGATGTTCTCGTCGAGGCCATGGCCGGTATGCTCGGTATCGGTGACGTAGCAGATGGACTTGCCGTCATACTCGATGCGATAGCCGGTGGCGCCGTTGGGATGATTGAGGTGGGTGGTCTTCAGCACCACCCCGGGATGACGGCGCAGCGTCTCTCCGGCGCTGAAGTCGTTGAAGATGGTCCGCGAAGGGAAAATCTCGATAGGCACCGGAAAGAGGGGCGGCACCATCATGGCGCAGATCGCATCCCTGAGGCGCTGGTCGGGTAGCAGATGGCCGGCCCAGAAGCGGATGTGGTTCGCCCTGTCGTAGAGCGGCTTGAAAAAAGGGATTCCGACGATATGGTCGAGATGGCTGTGGGTGAGGAAAAGGTCGATTTCCAGCTTGCCCTCGGCCTTCAGCTTCTCGCCGAGAGGCCTGAGGCCCGTGCCCCCGTCGAAGATGAGGACATGGCCGCCGCAACGGACCTCGAGGCACGAAGTATTGCCGCCGTAGCGCTGGTAATCTGGCCCCGCGCAGGCAATGCTCCCGCGCACCCCCCAGAAAGTAACGGAAAATTCACCCGGCATCGCCCGCACAGTATAGGAACCCGCAATCTGGGCAAGTCAGAAGCCCGGAAGCGCCTGGCAATTGCATCAGCAGGGCGAAACCGTCAGGCTCGGGCGCTTTTCGGATGGGCCGCATGCAGCGTGACGATACCGACTGGACCGGCGTTGCCTTCGGCATCTCGCTGGCCTGCCTGATCGCCTTCCAGCAGTTCAAGCTGCCGCCGGTGCTGCCCGGCATGATCGCCACCTATGGCTGGGACCGTGCGCTCGCCGGCGGATTCATGGCGGTCTATGCCGTGGCGGGCCTCGCCTTCTCGCTGCCCATCGGACGCGTGATGCAGCGCCGCGGCATCATGGGGCTGCTCTTCGGTTCGCTGGCCCTGCTCATTCTCGGCAATCTCCTGACGCTGGCCTTTCCCGCCGCGGGGTTGGTCGTGCTGCTGGCGCGCGGGCTGGAGGGTATCGCCTTCGCCGTCGGCGCCATCGCCGGCCCCGCGCTTGCCAGCCGCAGCGCCGCTCCCCGCGATCTGGCTTCGTGGTCGGCCTCATGGCGGCCTGGATTCCCATCGGCCAGCAGTCGCCACCGGCCTTGCCCTGGTGATGGCGCGCTGGCAATTGATCTGGCTCCTCGGCATCGCGATCACCCTGCTGCTCGGCATCTGGGCGTTGGTGCTGCGCCGGCACGATGCCTTCGCAGCACCCGGCGAGGCCGGCCGCGCCCATGGCCATATGACGCCGCGCCAGCGCGGCGAGCTCATCGCCGCCGCTTCGATCTTCCTGCTCTGGTCGATGCAGTACTTCGCCTATATGACCTGGCTGCCGCAGTATCTGGTGGAGGTGACGGGGCTGGGCAGCATGGGCGCGGCGGCGGCCTATGCGCTGCCGGTCGCCGTGTTGCTGGGCTTCAACATCCTGACGGGATTCCTGCTCGGCGCGGGCGTGCCTCTCGCTGCTCTGCTGCTGAGCGCGCTCGTCTCCCAGGCCGCGGTCTGGTGGCTCATTCCCCGGTGCCAGGGGATCGCCGCCGGCACGGCGCTGCTGGCCCTCTACGGAATCGGCGCGGGCATCACGCCGACCTGCCTCTTCGCGCTGCCTGGCGCCATCATGGGACGGGTCGGCGCGCCCACCGCCTTCGGCTTCATCATGACCGGGCGCAATATCGGCGTCTTCCTGGGGCCGATCCTGCTGGCCGAGGCGACCAAGCTTCTGGGCGGGTGGAGCGCGGCCTGGCCGCTCTTCGGCAGCACCACGCTGGCGGCAACGCTGGTGGCCGCGGTTCTCGTCGTGATGCTGCGGGTGAGCCGGCGCGCCGCGGCGGAAGCGCTCTAGATTAAGGCACCAGCCGGTAACCGCCCGGCTCGGTCACCAGGATCTCGGC
>DATFRE010000400.1:0-3580 GCA_035263545.1 Dongiaceae bacterium | reverse complement strand
AGACGCCGTGCGTCGATGAGCGAAACCACGCCGACGCGGCTGCAGATCCATGCGAGCTGTGTCGCGCTTTCGGGCGTGGGGGTGCTGCTGCGCGGGGCGCCCGGGGCCGGCAAATCGGATCTGGCGCTGAGGCTCGTCGATCAGGGCGGAGTGCTGGTGGCCGACGATCTCTGCGAGATCCGCCGCGAAGGGGGCCGGCTGGTCGCCGATCTGCCGGCGGCGGTAGAGCCTCGATTCCGCGGCCGCATCGCGCTGCGCGGCATCGGCTTTCTCACCTTGCCCTATGCCGGGGCCACGCCACTCTCTCTTGTCGCAGATTTGTCATCGGTTGCCGGGGATGAAGATTTCCTGGGCGAGGCCATTTATCTCGGCATCGCTCTGCCTCTGGTCGTTCTCGATCCATTCCGAGCTTCGGCCGCGGCGAGATTGCGCCTACTGGCCAAGGTAGGGGCGGAGACTATAATGCGCGCTCCATGAGCCATGCTGCGACAACCGCGCCGGCCTCCAAGGCCGCTTCGGCGGCCGACTCCTCGAACGGAATCGCAAAGGGCAAGACGCCCGTCATTCTGGTGACCGGGCTTTCCGGCGCCGGCCACAGCACGGCCCTGCGCGCGCTCGAGGATATGGGCTATGAGGCGGTGGACAATCTTCCGCTGGCCCTTCTCAACGCGCCCGACGGCTTCGACCGCCCGGTGGCGCTCGGCATCGACAGCAGAACCCGCGGTTTCAGCTCCGCCGCCTTGCTCGAGCGGATCCAGCGGCTTGGCGCAGAGGGCGGGCTCGCCGTCACGCTCGTCTTCCTCACCTGCTCCGATGAGGTGCTGCAGCGCCGCTACACCGAAACGCGCCGGCGCCATCCGCTTGCTCTCGACAGGCCGGTCGCCGACGGCATCCGCCAGGAGCGGCTGCTGCTGGAGGATCTCGCCGATGCCGCCGATCTGGTGATCGACAGCACCGATCTCGCCATCGGCGATCTGAAGCGGCTGATGCAGGGGCATTTTGCCCTCGACCGCAAGCCGGGTCTGGCGATCGCCGTCATGTCCTTCTCCTATCGCCATAGCCTGCCGCGGGAGGCAGATCTGGTGTTCGACGTGCGCTTTCTCACCAATCCGCACTACCAGCCGGCGCTGCGCTCCCTCACCGGCCGCGATGCGGCGGTCGGCGCCTATATCGAGGCCGATCCCGCCTATGCGCCATTCTTCAGGAATCTGACGGATCTGCTGCTGCCTCTGCTGCCGGGCTATGAGCGCGAGGGGAAGAGCTACTTGACCTTGGCCGTGGGATGCACCGGCGGCCGGCACCGTTCGGTCTTCGTCGCCGAGCGGCTCGCAGGCTGGCTCGCCAGCCAGGGCCGGCAGGTCGATCTCAGGCATCGCGACGCGGCGCGCGCCGCGGATGTCTGAAGGATCGACATATGAAGCAAGTGTGACGAACAGGGGATGGGCTCGAGAGTGAAACCGCTGGGGATCCTCAGATGATTGGCATGGTACTCGTCACGCATGGCCGGCTCGCCGCGGAATTCATCGCCGCCCTCGAGCATGTCGTTGGCCCGCAGCAGCGCATCGCCGCCGTCTGCATCGGGGCGGATGACGACATGGAGCAGCGCCGGCGCGACATCCTCGACAGCGTCGCCAAGGTGGAGGAGGGCGATGGCGTCGTGCTCCTCACCGACATGTTCGGCGGCACGCCTTCGAACCTGGCCATCTCCGTGCTCGATCGCGCCAATGTCGAGGTGATCGCCGGCGTCAATCTTCCGATGCTCATCAAGCTCGCCAGCGTGCGCAGTACCTCGAAGCTGCCGGTGGCCGTGACCCAGGCGCAGGAGGCCGGACGCAAGTACATCAACGTCGCTTCGCAGCTGCTGGCCGACGCCGGAGGCTGATAAGGTGGATGGCCGAGCGAATCTCAGCCGCGTCGCGACCATCCTCAACCAGCGCGGGCTGCATGCGCGCGCGGCGGCGAAGTTCGTCAAGCTCGCCAATCAGTATGAGGCGGAAATCCAGGTCCGGCGCGGCGAGCTGACCGCCAACGGCCGCTCGATCATGGGGCTGATGATGCTCTCCGCCGGCATTGGCAATGACGTCGAGGTGACGGTGGGCGGCCCCCAGGCCGAGGCGGCGCTGGCCGCCATCCTCGATCTGATCGGACGCAAGTTCGATGAAGACTGAGCGCCGGATCCGCCGAAGCGGCAAGGAGCGCGGCTTCGAGGGCGTCGGCGTCTCCTCCGGCATCGCTCTGGGCACCGCCCATCTCGTCGAGACCGGCGCGGTCCACATCCCCGAATACGAGATCTCCGCCTCCCAGGTCGAGGAGGAGCAGGCCCGCTTCGCCAAGGCCGTGGCCACGGCCCAGAAGCAGATTCGCAAGCTCGGGGCCAAGGCCGCGGGGCTCCACGGCGCTGCCGCGGAGGAAATCGCGATCCTGCTGGAGGCGCATCTGCAGATGCTCTCCGGCAGCCGCGTACTGCGCGGCGTGGAGCATCGGATTGCACGCGACCGCATCAATGCCGAGGCCGCCGTTCAGGCGGAGATCTCCGATGTCGCCCAGGAATTCGCCGCCCTCGACGATCCCTACATCGCCGCGCGCGCCGACGACGTGCGCGAGGTCGGCGACCGGCTGATCCGCAATCTGACGAAGACGCCGTTTGCCGCCTTCTCTCACCTGCCCGAAGGCACGATCATCGTCGCCGAAGATCTGACCCCGGCCGATACGGCACTGATGGATCCCGCCATGATCGCCGGGTTCACGACGCTCCTGGGCGGCGCCGAGAGCCATACGGCCATCATGGCGCGCTCGCTCGGCCTGCCGGCGGTGCTGGGAGTCGCCGGCCTGCTAGGCGCGATCAAGAGCGGGGATTCCCTGATCATCGACGGCGACGAAGGTCGCGTCATCGTCCGGCCCTCGGCGGAGACGCTTGCCGAATATCGCCGGCGGCTGGGCGCCCACCAGCGCGACCTCCGCTCGCTCGCCCGGCTCAGCCGGCTGCCGGCGGTGACCCGCGACGGCACGGAGATCGCGCTTTACGCCAATCTCGAGCTGCCGCGCGAGCTCGGCGTGGCGCTGCAGGCGGGTGCCCAGGGCGTCGGCCTGCTGCGGACCGAATTCATGTTCATGAACCGCGACAGCCTGCCGGACGAGGAAGAGCAGTACCGGGCCCTGCGCGGCCTCCTCGAAGGCCTCGACGGCAAGCCGATGACGGCGCGCACCTTGGATGTGGGGGGCGACAAGCTGGCCCAGGCGCTCGCCGGCCATCACGCCGGCGCCGCGAATCCGGCGCTCGGGCTCAGGGCCATCCGGCTTTCCCTGAAGGAGCGCTCCCTGCTCGACGCGCAGCTCGGGGCCATGCTGCGCGCGGCGGCGCATGGCCCCTTGCGCATCCTGCTGCCGATGATCTCCTCGCTCAGCGAGATCCGCCAGGTCCGTGACGCCATGCAGAACCTGGCACGGCGGCTGAAGCGGCGCGGCCATGCGGTGCCGGACCCGCTCCCGCCGCTGGGTGTGATGATCGAGGTTCCGGGGGCGGCGCTGGCCGCCGACGCGCTGGCGCAGGAGGTCGACTTCTTCGCCATTGGCAGCAACG
>DATFRE010000399.1:0-7305 GCA_035263545.1 Dongiaceae bacterium | reverse complement strand
GGAATTGCTTCAGCATCTCCCGCGTCTTTGCGGACATCGCGTATTTATCAAGTATATTGAGATATTTGGGACCCAGGATCAATTCACGACCCAGATAAACATTGGCCCAAACCGTCATGTTGCCGACCAGGGCCAGATCTTGATAGACGGTCTCTATTCCGCGAGCGCGCGCCTCCGCGGGAGAGCCGAAGTTGACGGCGGCCCCGTCGAACTCGATGGCGCCGGCATCTCGCCGCAGCACGCCGCTGATGATCTTGATCAGCGTGGATTTTCCGGCGCCGTTGTCGCCCACGAGCCCTGTGATCTCTCCCGGGACGAGATCTAGGGAAACATCCTGCAACGCCACGACGGCGCCAAAGCTCTTGTTGATGGATGCCGCGCGCAACATCGCCCCCGGCATGGTTGTCCCCGACGGCATGGACTCACCTCACGCGCCGGACGGTCACTGGATCATGTCCCTGAGGCATTCACCCCTGCCATTGCCGATGAGGCTGGTCCCGGGAAAGACGATAACGCCAGCGACATCCGTCCGGGAAGCAACCTCGGCAAGCGTCAGTCTCCAGTCGCCGATCGACATCGGCGGGCCCCAATCCGCCGTGGAGCCGGGATCGCGGTTGGAGTCGGCTTGAAGAACCGGCAAGGTCTTGCGCCCCGCGACCTGCACGGCCTTCGAAACCGCCGGACCGATCCAACGCGGCGGTCGGAGAAGAATGTTATGGTACAGCATCGGGGCGATCCAATCGGCCAGTGGCGCGAGGTCGGTCATCCGCTGGCCTGTCAGGGCCTCGCTCGAACCGTCCACCTCCGGGACCGCGAAGACCCCGAGCCCGCCATCAGGTTTCGTCGCCTTGAGAACGTCTCGCGCCTCGGCGACGAAGTCGGAGATCACGCGACATTTGAAGTCCACCCATTGCCGGAGATGTCTCCCCCTGATCCGGTCCGCGATGTCCTTGGCGGAACCGAGGTCGGGCGGAAGATGGATGCCGGCCGCGGTCTCGAACAGGCGCAGAGTTTCCGAGTCGAAACTCGAATCGCGCGGGCGGGGTTGACCGGGGCGAAGCTCGATTTCCCAATGAAGCGGCCAGCGGACGAAATCGAGGAACAAGCCGTCGATCGGGTAGTCTCGCGCGACGGATGCGATGGTCGACAAGACCGCTCGCTGCTGCGCTCGATCGGTCGGGATCAGGCCGATATACCACTCCATCCTGGGCCGCCTCTCGCCGGTCTCAAGGATTGGCCAAAGCTCCGGCCGGCTATCGAGGATGCGAAAATCCGTGGCGTGGTCCGAGAAACAGGCCAGCCCCGCATAGAAGCTGAGGCCATGGTCATGCGCCGCCGCGATGACCGCCTCGCTATAAGTCTCGCTTTCGGTCAGGAGAGCATTCACGCCGTAGGCCCGCAGGGTCGCGAGGAGTTCCCGGAAGGTCGCGAGATTGCGCCAGACCTCTGGAAACACGAATGCCCCGATGAAACGATCCGAGCCCAAACCTGGCGTCCTCCCGGAAGGAGCACTGCCGCGACACGCGCCGGCGCGGGAACACTAGGTCAAGAGCGGGATTTGCGCCATCTTGGCCCCGCGGAGGCCAGATCCGGCGCGCACCGGATGGTCGCAGCGCGAGCTCTTGTGGAACCGCCGATATCCGCTCTGTGATATGGGTGTGTCATCACCCCGATGTGATGACACAGCTGATACAGGAACGCTAATCTCTCCTCCGACACCGCCGGGCCGGACCCCGCGATGTCCAGCCCAGTTCGATCAATGAAGGAGGAGGCGATGCGGAAAGTGTTGTTCGCCACGGCCGGCTTGCTTGTCCGGTTTTTCGCTGCTGGCGCATGCCGAGGATGACTGGAGCAAGGTCGGGGCAGCGCTGGGCAAGCCCGGCACCGTCATGCAGGGCGGCGTTTACCGCGTCGGCCTGCCTCGAAGCGATCTTCATGTCAGCGTCGACGGGATCGTCCTGAAACCGACGCTGGCACTCGGCGGCTGGCTCGCCTTCAAGACGATGGGCAACGAAGCCATGGTGATGGGCGATCTCGTCCTTACTGAAGACGAGGTCAATCCGGTGATGAGCCGCCTCGAGGAAAGCGGCATCGAGATCACGGCGCTGCACAACCATCTCCTCCGGGCCACGCCGAATACAATGTACATGCATGTCTTCGGCGAGGGCGATCCCGTAAAGCTGGCAGCGACGCTGCATGAGGCCCTCGCCGCCAGCCACACTCCCCTGCAGGCACCCCCCGCCGGGGCCTCTCAACCGTCAGGGATCGACCTCGATACGGCCGCCGTCGATCAGGCCCTTCGCGCGAAGGGTAAGATCGCCGGCGGCGTCTACCAGTTTTCGATCCCGCGCGGCGACACGATCAGCGATGGCGGCATGGCTGTCGCGGCTGCCATGGGCTCGGCAAACGCCATCAACTTTCAGCCGCTCGGCGGCGGAAAAGCTGCCATCGCAGGCGATCTCGTCCTCATGGCGCAGGAGGTCAATCCCGTCCTGCGAACCCTGCGGGAAAATGGCATCGAGGTGACGGCCGTGCACAATCACATGCTCGAGGACCAGCCCCACGTCTTCTTCATGCATTTCTGGGCGCATGATGATGACGCGGTCCGGCTGGCGAAGGCCATGCGTGCGGCCTTGGACAAGACCGCCGTCGTCGCCCAGTGATGCGCATCCTGACGGACGTGATGATGGCAGTCGGATGCCCTTTCCTGCGCTGGAGAATGGTCCTGGCTTTTGCTGGGACCCTTCTACCTCAGACGGCTTGGCCTGCCGATGCCGGTGAACCTCTGGTGCTGGAGCGGCGGATTGCGCTCAACGATGTCAGCGGAAGGATCGATCACATGGCGGTGGATCTGCACCGCCATCGACTGTTCGTGGCCGAACTCGGAAACGACAGCGTCGATGTGATCGATCTCGGATCGAGCGCTGTCCTTCACCGGTTCACCGGGCTCAAGTCGCCTCAGGGCGTCGCCTACCTTCCCGGTCCGGATGCCATCGCGATCGCCAATGCCGCGGACGGGTCGGTGCACTTCTATGGTGGGAGCGACTTCGCCGCTCTTGGCACCCTGAATCTGGAAAACGACGCCGACAACGCCAGGGTCGATATCCGGACGGGAGATATCGTCATCGGTTATGGCGACGGAGGCCTTGCCGTCATCGATCCCGCGACTCGCTCGAAACGGCGGGACATCGCACTAGCCGGCCATCCCGAATCGTTTTAAATCGATCCACACGCGAACCGCGCCTACGTCAACATCCCGGATGCCGGACAGATTGCCGTGATCGACCTGACGACCGGTCGCCAAGTGGCGAAATGGACGGTCCCCGGCCAGGCAGAAAACTTCCCGATGGCGATCGACGACGCTGGTGAGACGATCGCGACGGTCTTTCGCGCGCCGCCGCGCCTCGTGTTCCTGGACACAAAGTCGGGTGCTGTGACGGGAAGCTATTCAACCTGTGCCGATGCCGACGATGTGTTCTTCGATTCGAGGCGCCACAGGGTCTATGTGAGCTGTGGCGCCGGCGCCATCGACGTATTCAGCAGGGACGGTAGCGGCACGAATCATATCGCCGGCATCCATACCTCCCCGGGCGCTCGAACATCGCTTTTCGTGCCGGAGCTGGATGAGCTCTACGTGGCGGAGCGCGCCGGCCTGCTCAAAGATGCCGCCATTGTGGTGTTCCATCCTGTCCCGTGAACCTCTCGGTACAGAAAGGGTTTCGTCTTTGGAACATCGACGGCAGCGTGGAGTGGGTGCCCTTATAAATAAGCGGCTTGCCTGGCGCCCTTCGCTGGATCCTTCCCCGGCTCAGGCCGCCATGTTGGGCGGCCAGTTATGGGTCTCGCCCTGGCAGGACCGGCACCAGGCATAGAGCGCGTCATAGAGCACGAGCCCGTGGCGCAGCATGACATGGTCGTCGGCAAAGACCGCCGAGAGACCGAGCGAGATGGCAAGAAGGCCGGGAGACTGGGGTGCCAGATCGGGCCGGCCCGTATCGGCGCCGCGCACGATGACCGCAAGCTGCGCCAGTGCCGCGTCCAACAGCCCATAGCGCGTCATGAAGGCATCGAAGCTGCAGAGCTCGCCGACATGGCTGAGCTCGACATCCGGCACGTCATAGGGGATGGCGCCCGTCTCCTTCGCCACCTCCATGACGCGGCTCGCGGGCACGAACAGGAACTCAGGCTCCCGGTCGATGAAGCGGGTCACCAGCCAGGGACAGGCGATGCGATCGATCTTCGGACGTTCACGCGTAACCCATTTCATGGTTCAGACTCCTTTCTCATTCCGTCCAGAACGGCTTCTCCCACTCGGCCTCGGCATCGGCCCGGGTGACGCCGATATCTTGCAGCATCCGGTCATCGAGCTCGCGCAGTTGCCAGCGTTGGCGGCTGCGCTCGTGCCACTCCCACAGCAATGCGAGAGAGCGGCGGGGCCATGACCCAGGCTGGGTCAAGAACCGCTGCTGCTCGCGCGTCCAGCCATACAATGCCCATTTCATGCGGTTTCTCCTTTGATCGACGATGGAAGGGGTGCCAGGCGACCGGCCATGGCGCGCCAGGCGGCGAGCCCGCCGACGAGCTGCTGTGCGTCGAGTCCCAGTGCCCGCAACGCCGACGCGGCCTCGCCGCTCACCTGAAAGCCGTAGATGCAATAGACAACCACCGGCCGATCCCGCGGCAGTGTCGGGGCCAAAGGTGCGACCTCCTCGGGCCTCAGGAAGCGCGCGCCGGGGATCATGTCCTTGCGCCGCGCCACATCCTCCGGCAGGCAGACGTCGAGCAGCATCGGCGCACTGCCGCTCCCGAGCAGCCGGCCGAGCTCGGCGACGGTGATCGCCGGCGGCTCCAGATTCGCGGCTTGAGGCTCGCGCCGATCTCGCGCGTGCTGCCAGCGCGCCTCGACCCGCGGCCAATGGATGTTGCGCATGAAGCAGTCGATATAGGCGGCAGCACCTGCCCCGAAATCGAGGGCATAGGCATGCTCGTACATGTCGAGGGCGAGAACCGGCGCGCCATCGGCGAGGCAATGGCCGTGATCGGCGGCCCACTGGTTCACCAGCCGCCCGAGCCGCGGCGACCAGCTCGTCAGCACCCAGCCCGAACCGCCGGCCAGCGCCCGCCCCATGGCGGTGAATTCCGCCCGCCACCGGTCGACGGAGCCGAAGTCGCGGGCGAGCTGGCCTGCCAAAGCGGGGCCTATCTCGCCGGCGCCGCCGAGGCCGTCGAAATAGATCTCGTGCAGGATCATCGAATTCGCCGCGATCAGCCGGTCGCGGCCGAGCCCGTTGAGATCGAAGGACGCCGCCGCCGCGGGATCGAGCCCCGCGAGCCGGGCCTCGATGGCATTCAGGCGCCGGACGGCGCCGCCATAGTTGTTCTCGTAATGGCTTGTGAGCAGCCGCTCGGAGAGGCCCTCGAGCCGGTGCGGCTTGAACGGCAGGGGGCGGACTTCATGAGCCATGGACCACCTCGTTGGTCATCGTGAAGAGCTAACGTTACTCCTGTTTCATTGAAGATACAACTGTTGCATTCATGAAAAAACGTGATACGCTTTCCCCCATGAGCACGCAAGAGACACGGGTCGCAGCCCTGCCGGAGCGCTGGCTGCTCCTGATCCACCAGCTCCCTGCCAAGCCCGCCTATCTCCGCGTCAAGGTCTGGCGCCGGCTCCAGGCCCTGGGCGCGGTCGCAGTCAAGAACTCGGTCTATGCGCTCCCCGCCGGCGAGCAGGGCCAGGAGGATTTCGACTGGTTGCTGAAGGAGATCCTGGCGGAAGGCGGCGAAGCCCTGGTCTGCGAGGCGCGGTTCATCGACGGGCTTTCGGATGCTGAAGTGCGCGCGCTCTTCGATGCGGCGCGGGACAAGGACTATGCCGCCCTCGCCAAGGACGTCCAGGCTCTCGCCAAGCGACTGCGTGGCCGGATGGCACAGGAACAGCGAGGTGAGGCCAAGGCCGAGCTCGCCCGGCTGAAGGAACGCCAGGCCGAGATCATTGCCATCGACTTCTTCGGCGCCGAGGGGCGCCAGAGCGTCGATGGTCTCATCACCGGGATCGAATCCCGGCTGGAGGAGGAGATGCCGCAATCCACCCGAAGGACGCCCGCCGCCAGCCAGGCTCCCGCGGATCTCCGCGGCCGTGTGTGGGTGACCCGCCAAGGCGTCCATGTGGACCGCATTGCGTGCGCTTGGCTGATCCGGCGCTTCATCGACCCGAAGGCGCAGTTCAAATTCGTGCCACCCCGGGGCTATGAGCCGGAGCCGGGCGAGCTGCGCTTCGACATGTTCGCCGCCGAGTTCACCCATGAGGGCGACCGCTGCAGCTTCGAAGTGCTGCTGGCGAGGAGCGGGCTCAAGGAGCCGGGTCTCGGCGAGATCGCCGAGATCGTCCACGACATCGATCTCAAGGACGGCAAGTTCGCCCGCGAGGAGGCGGCGGGCCTGAAGATGCTGATCACGGGGATCTGCGCCGATACGACGGAGGAGGAGGAGCGCCTGTCGCGAGGCGCCCGGCTGTTCGACGATTTGTTCGCGATCTTCAGCCGCAAGCGGGCCACGCGGAAATGAATCGCGGGGCCCCTGGCCCACCGGCCATGGCATAAGCTTCGCGGCGGCCTTCCGGGTCTGGGCCCGGGTCGCGGCGCTCAGCTTCGGCGGGCCCGCCGGGCAGATCGCCGTGATGCATCGCATCCTGGTGGAGGAGAAGCGCTGGATCGGCGAGCGCCGGTTCCTCCACGCCCTCAACTACTGCATGCTCCTGCCGGGGCCGGAGGCACAGCAGCTCGCCATCTATATCGGCTGGCTCCTGCACCGGACGGCGGGCGGCTTTGTCGCCGGCATCCTCTTCGTGCTGCCGGGGATCGTCGCGATCATGGCCCTCAGTGTGATCTATGCGCTCTATGGTGAGGTCCCCCTCGTCCAGGCACTATTCTTCGGCCTCAAGCCCGCGGTGCTGGCGATCGTGCTGGAGGCGCTGACGCGCATCGGCAAAAGGGCGCTGCGCAGCCGGGTCATGCTGGGGCTCGCGGCCCTCGCCTTCATCGCCATCTTCTTCCTCGACATCCCCTTCCCGGTCATCGTGCTGGGCGCAGGCCTCATCGGCTTCGCCGGCTCGCGCGCGGGTGTGGCGGCGTTCTCGGCCCATGCCGGTCACGGCGCCGGGCAAGGTGGGCTCTCCGATGCGGAGTCCGCCCTGGGCGAGACCCTGCCCAGCCATGCGCGGCCCTCGCTCAGCTGGTCGCTCAGGATCGGGGGCACGCTCCTGCTGCTGTGGCTCGGGCCCGTCGTCATCCTGCTGGTGGGCCT
>DATFRE010000398.1:0-15989 GCA_035263545.1 Dongiaceae bacterium | reverse complement strand
CGCCATGACCTATGTCGACGAGGCGACCGGCGAGACCAACTGCATCGGCTACAAGCTGCCGAAGACCCAGGAGGACTGGCAGGCCAAACGCCGCGCGGTGGATCTGGTGATGAAGGACATTCGCGGGGTGGTGGTGCGCGTCGGGGACGAGACCATCGGCGAGATGTGGTCGCTCTATGACGGCCAGAACGTGCTGCGCGAGGTCGATCCGCGCTTCGCCGAGAACATCGAGCGCCATATCTACCGGGCGCTGCGCTCCGACACCTTCCACGTCTCGGGCAACACGGATCCCAAGGGCGACCGCTCCAAGCGGCCCCAGGACCAGGACCCCGACATGCTGCTCCATCTGGTCAAGGAGACCGATGCCGGCATCGTCGTGCGCGGCGCCAAATACGAGACCGCGGCCGCCTATGCCAATCAGGCCTTCGTCAAGCCGACCATCGCCAATTGGGGCGACGACAAGCTCTCCGACTATGCGCTGGGCTTCATCTGCGACATGGGGGCCAAGGGCCTCAAGCATATCTGCCGCACCGGCTTCGCCGGCCGGGCGCCGGCGCGCGACTACCCTCTGGCCAATCGCTGCGATGAGGTCGACACGCTGCTGATCTTCGACGATGTGCTGGTCCCGTGGGAGAACGTGCTGTTCTACCGCCATACCCGGGCAGCGAGCTTCATCCGTGGCACGCTGCACCGCTACAGCGCCTTTCCCTTCGTCCAGCGCATCCTCTACATCGCCGACATGATGATCGGCGTGGCGCTGTTCAACGCGCGCCAGACCGGCCTCGACCAGCAGCAGGCGGTGCGCGAGAAGCTGGCTGAGCTCGCGATCTATCGCGAGACCATCAACGCGCATCTGACGGCCTCCATCGCGCTCGCGGAGAAGAGCCCGGCGGGGCTCCTCATGCCCAACCAGTCACTGCTCTATACTGGCCGGGTCCAGGCCTGCACGCGGCTGCCGGCGATGATGCATCTCGCCCGCGAGCTCTGCGGCGGGCAGATCTGCGTGACACCCGACAGCGGCGCCTTCGACGATCCGGAGACCGCGAAATGGCTGGAGAAGTATTACAGCGTCAATGAGAACTGGGTGGCCGAGGATCGCCGCAAGCTGCTTGCCTTTGCCCGCGACCTGCTGAACTCCGACTATGCCGGGCATCGCGTGACCTTCGAGCTCTTCGCCCAGTCGCCGCCCTTCGCCCATCTGAACGCGGTCTACAACAACTTCGACTTCTCGGGGCCGCTCGACTTCGTGCGACGGGCGGCCGATCTTTCGGAGCGCGTCATGCAACAGGGGAAACGCTAGCCATGGCCCACCGCCGCCTGCGCAAGTTCAACACCAAGAAGACCTATCCGGAGCAGCGTCTCGACAACGACCTCTCCATGTCGGTCGCCGCCCGCGGCACCCAGATCTTTCTGCGCGGCCAGGTCGGCCAGGATCTCGACGGCCGCATGGTCGGCGTCGGCGATCCCGCCGCCCAGACCGAGCAGGCGATGTCCAATGTGAAGGTCCTGCTGGAGGAGCAGGGCGCGCGGCTCGAGGACATCTGCAAGATCACCATCTACATCACCGACCGCGCCTATCGGGAGGCGGTCTATCGCGTGGTCGGGAAATGGCTGAAGGGCGTGTACCCCGTCTCCACCGGCCTCATCGTCCAGGGCCTCGCGCGGCCGGAATGGGTCATGGAGATCGATGTCTGGGCGGTGATCCCCGACGAGCGCGATACCGCGGCCGCGCCTGCCAAGGCAGCGCGGCGGAGGAAGCGTCCATGACCTTCTCCCTCATCGGGCGCTGCGCCGAGACCGGCATGCTGGGGGTGGCCATCACCACCTCCTCGATCTGCGTCGCCAGCCGTTGCCCCTGGGCGCGTGCCGGCGCCGGGGCGGTCTCGACCCAGAACGTCACCGATCCGACCATCGGGCCCAAGGTTCTGGATCTCCTGGCCGGGGGGAAATCTGCGGCCGAGGCGCTGCAGGCGGTGCTAGCGAGCCAATACGCGGAATACCGCCAGGTCACCGTCATCGATCGTCAGGGTGGCACCGCCCATCACAGCGGCAGCAAGACGCTGGGAACGAACGGGGTGGCGGAGGGAAAGGATTGCGTTGCCGCGGGCAATCTCCTCGCCAATACCGATGTGCCCAAGGCGATGGCGAAGATCTTCCAGGCCCATCCCGACCTGCATCTGGCCGAGCGCCTGATCCGCGGGCTCGAGGCCGGGATCGTCGCCGGCGGCGAGAAGGGTCCGGTCAGATCCGCCGGGCTCCTCGTGGTCGATCGGCAGATCTGGCCTCTGGTCGACCTCCGGGTCGACTGGTCGGAGGACGATCCGGTGAAGGGGCTGCGCGATCTCTGGGACCGCTATCGGCCGCAGATGGGCGACTATGTCACCCGCGCGCTCGACCCCCGCTCCGCGCCCGCCTATGGCGTGCCGGGAGATCCTTAGCGGTCACCCAGTTATCGTGCCGCGCCACAGTGTGAGGGCGTGCTTCAGGCGCTTGGTCACGCTTGGCCAGTCGCCATGCGCCTCCTGCCGCAGCAGGCGGAAGGTGGGATACCAGGGGCTGTCATCCCGGCGCTCCATCCAGCGCCAATCCGCGGCGGCCGGCAGCAGCAGATAGACCGGCCGGCCAAGTGCGCCGGCGAGATGGGCATTGGCCGTATCGACGCTGACCAGGAGATCGAGATTGGCCAGCAGCGCCGCCGTATCGGCGAAATCCTCCAATGCTGCGAGGCCGTAGGCGGGATCGGCCTTGGGATCAAAGACCCTGGGGCTGGCTGCGATCTGCTGGCGCGCCGCATCGCGCTGAAGGCTGACGAGGCTCACCTCAATGCCCTCGAAGGCCTCCTCCAGCAGGGGCAGCGGGATGAAGCGCGGGTCCTCGCGGCCGCTGCCCTCGACGAGACTGCCACGCCAGCAGAGTCCTATGCGCGGACGCGCCAGCCGGGCCAGGCGCTCGGCCCAGAGCCCGACGAGGCGATCCTCCGCGCTCAGATAGGGCATCGCCGCCGGAATGCTCCCGAGATTGGTGCCGAAGAGGCGCGGCAGATCGGGGAGGGTGCATTCGAGATCCGCCGCGCCGGGGCCCTCGGCGACCTCGATGCCGGGAATGCTCGCGAACAGGCGGCGCAGCGGCGCGGGGCAGACGAGCCTCACCCACCCACCCCGGGGGGCCGCCAGCGGCGCATAACGGACGAATTGGATGTTGTCGCCAAAGCCTGGATCGCAGGTGAGCTGCAGCGTCTTGCCGGGAAAAGGTGCGCCATCCCACCGGGGCAGGGGGTGCGGCTCGCGGCCCCGCAAGGTCGGTCGCAACCAGTCGGTCCCAGCGCCGGCCCAGGCCTGACTGTAGCGGCCCAGCGCCAGAAGGCAGCGCGTGCGCCGCGCTCGACCTTCGGCATGCTCGGGATGGCGGGCGAGCAGCGCGTCATAAAGGGCAATCGCATCGGCCCGGTAGCCGGAGTCCTCCAGGATGCCAGCGAGGTCGAGATAGGCCACCGGCGCATCGGGATCGAGGGAGAGGGCCTCACGGGCCGCCAGCGCCGCCTCGACCGGCCGTCCCTCGGCGTGCCGGCAGAGGGCAAGCGCCCGGTGCGCCATCGCCAGCTCCGGCGCCAAAGCGGCCGCCCGCGCTGCCAGCCGCGAGGCGTCTTCCAGATTGCCCCGCGCCTGCTCCGCCAAGGCCAGACCAGCCAAAGCATCGGGATCGTCGGGCTCGATCTCGAGCGCCCGGCGGTAGCGCGCCGCCGCTTCGTCGGTCCTGCCGGTTTCCGCCAGGGCCGTGGCCAGGTTGCGATGGGGCAGCGCCAGACGGGGGACGAGCTCCGTGGTCTTGCGCAACGCGGCAAGCGCGGCGGCGGGCCGGCCCACCGCCAGCAGCGCGAGACCCAGATTGTTGTGCAGCTCGAAGCGCCCCGGCGCCTGCTTCAGCCCCGCGCGCAGCAGCTTGATCGCCTCGAGAGCCTGGCCTTGCTGCTGCAGCAGGGCGGCGAGATTGACCCGCGCCATGACGAGATCGCCCTTGAGGACGAGCGCCCGGCGATAGCTCGCCGCCGCACTCGCGATGTCGCCCATCTTCTGCTGCACCACGCCGAGATTCTGATGGGCATGGGCGAAATCCGGCCGGCTTGCCACGGCGCGGCCGATCAGCGCCAGCGCCCCGGGGAGATCCTCGCGCTGGTGGGCCACGAGGCCCAGCATATGATGGGCCATGGCATCGTCCGGCTCCGCCGCCAGGAGCTCCCGATACAGTGCTTCGGCCCGATCCAGCTGCCCGAGGCGAAAGGCCTCGCGCGCCTGGGTGAGGATCTCGGCCCGCGATAGCGATGGCGCCGTCACCGATCGAGCTCCTGCAGCACGAGATCGGCGATGGCGAGGGAGGCGGTGAGGCCGGGGGATTCGATACCGAAGAGATGGACAAGCCGCGGGACGCGGTGCTGCGCCGGGCCCTGGATCAGGAAATCTTCCACCGCGCCGCCGGGACCTTGGAGCTTGGGACGGATCCCGGCATAGCCCGGCGCCAGCGCGCCGTCGGGCAGGCCCGGCCAGTAACGGCGGATGGCATCGTAGAAGCGCTCGCCCCTGGCCGGATCGACGCGATAGTCGAGGCTCTCGATCCATTCCACATCCGGGCCGAAACGGGTACGACCGGCGAGATCGAGGGTGAGATGGACGCCGAGCCCCGCGGCCTCGGGCATGGGATAGATGAGGTGGCGGAAGGGCGCGCGGGGGCCGAGGACGAAGTAGTTTCCCTTGGCGAGGTAACGCACCGGCACCTGCTTCGGATCGAAGCCCTCGAGCGAGCGCGCGACGGCCTGGGCCTCCAGCCCGGCGGCGTTCACGAGATAACGGCATTGGAGAGTCAAAGGCGCTTCGCCGCCCACCTCGAGACGGAATGTGCCATTCTCGAGCGCGCCGCAAGCGAGCGGCGCGCGCAAGGCCAGCATGGCGCCCGCCCCCTCCGCGTCGCCCTGGAAGGCGAGCATCAGCCCGTGGCTGTCGATGATCCCGGTCGAGGGGGAAAGAAGCCCCGCGACGGCATTGAGATCGGGCTCGAGCGCCAGGATCTCCGGCCTCTCGAGCCAGACGAGATCATCGACGCCGTTGACCTTCGCCTTCTCGCGCAGCGCTGCCAGTGCTGGAATCTGGTCCTCGTGGCTGGCCACGATCAGCTTGCCGAGACGGCGATGCTCGACCCCATGCTCGCGGCAATAATCGTAGAGCCTGTCGCGGCCGGCGACGCAGAGCCGGGCCTTCAGGCTGCCGGCGGGATAGTAGATGCCGGCATGGATCACCTCGCTGTTGCGCGAGGAGATCTCGCTGCCGATGGTGTCGGCCGCTTCCAGGATCAGCGTCTCCCGGCCGGCCCGGGCGAGCGCGCGGCCGATGGCGAGCCCCACCACCCCGGCGCCGATCACCACCGCTTCCACGTTCTCGGTCATGGGCCGGGAAGATGCGAAGGCGCTCCCTTGGCGTCAAGCCGGGCGCGGCGCGCGGCGAGGGCCTCGCGCTGCACGACATAGAGGCTGGAGAGGATGATGATGGCCGCGCCCACCAGGACGGTGGGCGTGGGGAACTCCTGCCAGAAGAGGAAGCCGAAGGCGGTCGCCCAGATGAGGGCGCTGTATTCCAGAGGTGCCAGCAGCGAGACCTGGCCGTAGCGGAAGGCCTGGATCACGAAATACTGGCCCAGGGTTGCCGCGACCGCGAGGAGCACGAAGAGGAGCCAATCGACCAGGCCCGGCGTCTGCCAGCCGAAGGGCATGAGGATGCCGGAGCCTGTCAGCATGAAGACCGAGAACCAGAACATCATGGAGGGGCTGCTCTCCGTGTCGCTCATCAGCCGCGAGATGTTGAGGCTGAGCGCATAGGTGAAGGCGGCGATCAGGGCGAGTGCGGCGCCGAAACCGAAACCCGCGCCGCTCGGCTGCAGCACGACGATGACGCCGACCAGACCCACCAGGATCGCGGTCCAACGGCGAGGGCCGACCTTCTCCCGCAGCATGGGAACCGACAAGGCGCTCATGAGTAGCGGGCTGACGAAGGTGATGGCAACCGTATCGGCGAGCGGCAGCATGCGCAGCGCCGCCACGAAGGTCACCGCCGTAGCAGCGCTGGCGAGGCTGCGCATCACATGCCAGCCCATGCGCCGGGTGGCCAGAGTGAGGATGCCGCCCTGGGCCAGCGCCAGCGCGATGGCGAAAAAGGGGCTGAGGGCCCGGGTGAAGAACATGATCTGGGCGAGGGTGTAGCCGCCCACCAGAGCCTTGGACACGGCATCCACGACGGACATGCAGAAGACGCCCGCCGCCATGTAGAGGATGCCGCGCAGCGGGATGTGGTGCCGGCCGGCGCCGCGCGTGGCGCTCATGACCG
The DNA here is from genome assembly GCA_035263545.1 of Dongiaceae bacterium. Taxonomy (GTDB): domain Bacteria; phylum Pseudomonadota; class Alphaproteobacteria; order Dongiales; family Dongiaceae; genus DASXQK01. The sequence continues at coordinate 9,621 of DATFRE010000398.1, read as the reverse complement.
GGCAGCCCGGCGCTTCGCCGCCGCCACCGCCTCGCGATGGGCGATATAGATGCTGCTGACGATGATACAGGCCGCGCCACCCAGCACCAGCCAGCTCGGGATATCGCCGAAGATGACGAAGCCGAACAGCGTCGCCCAGACGATGCTGAGATAATCCAGCGGGGCGACAAGAGAGGCTTCGCCATAGCGGAAGGCCTGGTTGTAGCAGAACTGGCCGAAGCTGCCGGAGATGCCGACGACGATGAACCAGATCCAGTCATGAAGGGAGGGCTCGATCCAGAGGGACGGCATGGTGGCGCCGAGCACGATGACGACCGCGAGCGAATAGTAGAACAGGATCGTATGGCTCGATTCCGTGCCGCTGATCTGGCGCGAGGTGACGATGGTGAGCGCCCAGCAGAGGCCCGAGAGCAAAGCGAGCCCCGCGCCGAGGCTGATACCGCTGGGGCTCGGCTGCACCGCCAGCAGCACGCCCGCGAAGCCGAAGGCGACGGCGCTCCAGCGCCGGATGCCGACATGTTCGCCCAGCATGGGACCCGAGAGCGCGGTGACGAAGAGCGGGGCGGCAAAGTTGATGGCGATGCTGTCGGCGAGCGGCAGGAGCCGCAGCGCGTAATAGAAGCTCAGCATGGTGGTGAGATTGAGGGCCGAGCGCAGGAGATGGCCGCCGATGCGCCGGGTGCGCAGCGTGCCGATCCCGCCGGCGCGGGTCGCGATCCCGGCGGCGATCCCGAGGCCCATCACATAACGCACGAAGCCGATCTGAAGCGGCGAATAGCCCTTGGCCAGCCACTTCACCGCCGTGTCGAGAACGATGATGAGAAAGGAGGCCGTCAGCATATAGGCGATGGCACGGGCGGGAAAATTGCGCAGACCCGCGCCAGTCACGTTGGACGCCATGCTACCCCCTGGATCGAGGCTCCTTCCTAGCCGCTTTGCCCGCCGCCCGCCACGGCCATTCCTGCAGGGCCGCGTTGCACCCCGAGGTTGGCAAAGTTGCGTGCCGGCAGGGCGGGAGGCTAGAATTTGCCAATCCCAGGAATCGAAAGCATGCCCCTCGACATCGTCCCCTCCGTCTGCCCGCATGATTGCCCGAGCACCTGCGCGCTCGAGGTCGAGCGGCTGTCGGCGAGCCGGATCGGCAAGGTCCGGGGGGCAGCCTCCAACAGCTATACCGCCGGCGTGGTCTGCGCCAAGGTCGCCCGCTATGCCGAGCGCCAGCACCATCCCGACCGCCTGGCCCATCCGCTGCGCCGGGTCGGCCCCAAGGGCGGGGGGCAGTTCCAGGAGATCTCCTGGGAAGCCGCGCTGGACGAGGTGGCCGAGGCCTTCGAGCGGGCCACCGCCCGCCACGGCCCCGAGACCGTCTGGCCCTATTTCTATGCCGGCACTATGGGGCTGGTTCAGCGCGACGGGATCGAGCGGCTGCGCAACGTCATGGGCTATTCCCGCATGTATTCGACGATCTGCATAGCGCTGGCGGATGCCGGCTGGGTCGCCGGAGTCGGGGTTAAGTACGGCGCCGATTCGCGGGAGATCGCCGAATCGGATCTGATCGTGGTCTGGGGCGGCAATCCGGTTTCGACCCAGGTCAATGTGATGACCCATATCAGCCGGGCGCGGAAAAGCCGTGGTGCACCGCTGGTGGTAGTCGATCCCTACCGCACGGGCACGGCGGAGGTCGCGGATATCCATCTGATGCTGCGGCCGGGCACCGATGGCGCGCTCGCCTGCGCCGTGATGCATGTTCTGTTCAAGGAAGGCTTCGCCGATCGCGATTATCTGGCCCGGTATACCGATGTGCCGGGCGAGCTCGAGGCGCATCTCGAAACCCGGACGCCGCAATGGGCGGAGAGGATCTCAGGCGTTCCCGAGGCCTCCATCGTCGATTTCGCCCGGCTCTATGGCCGCACCAAGAAGAGCTTCATCCGGGTCGGCTATGGCTTCAGCCGCTCGCGCAACGGTTCGGCCCAGCTCCACGCGGTCTCCTGCCTGCCGGCGGTCACCGGCGCCTGGCGCGAGAGGGGTGGCGGTGCGCTCTACAGCAATGGCGGTCTCTATCGGATCGACAAGACCCTGATCGAAGGCCTCGATGCCCTCGATGAACGGACGCGCATGGGCCGCCTGCTGCTCAGGAGCGGGCTGCGGAAGCTGCCGCGCTCCCTCGACCAGTCGCGGATGGGCCCGGTGCTCACCGGCGACAAGCGCGATCTCGGAGACGGGCCGCCAGTGACCGCGCTCCTGATCCAGAACACCAACCCGGCGGTGGTCTGCCCGGAATCGAACAAGGTCCGCCAGGGTCTCACCCGCGAGGATCTCTTCACCTGCGTCCATGAGCAGTTCATGACCGATACCGCCAAGATGGCGGATATCGTCCTGCCGGCGACGACCTTCCTGGAGCATGACGATCTCTATGTCGCCGGGGGTCACACCTATCTCCAGATCGCCCGCAAGGTGGTGGAGCCCTATGCCGAGGCGCGGCCCAATCATTTTGTGATCTGCGAGCTGGCCCGGCGCCTCGGCGCCCGCCATCGCGGCTTCGAGATGAGCGAGATGGAGATGATCGAGGAGACGCTCCGGCTCTCCGGCAAGCCCTCGACCGCCGCCTTCGAGCAGGGCCGCTGGCTCGATTGCGCGCCCTCCTTCGAGGACGCGCATTTTCTCTCGGGCTTCGGCCATGCCGATGGCAAGTTCCATTTCAAGCCCGACTGGAAGGCGGTCGGCGTGGATCATGCAAAGATGCCGCTCCTGCCCGATCATGCGAGGCTGATCGAGGAAGCCGATGAGGAGCATCCCTTCCGCATGGTGGCGGCACCGGCGCGCTCCTTCCTCAACTCGACCTTCACCGAGACTCCGGGCTCCCAGGCCCGGGAGAGCCGGCCGAGCGTGATGATCCACCCGCAGGATGCCAGCCGGCTCTCCATCGCCGAAGGCGAGCGCCTGCGCATCGGCAACAGGCGCGGCTCGATCGTCATTCATGCCCGCCTCTTCGACGGGCTCCAGCCCGGCGTGGTGGTGGTCGAGAGCGTCTGGCCCAATGACGCCTTCGAGGAGGGCATCGGGGTCAATGCGCTGACCAGTGCCGATGCCGGCCCGCCCAAGGGCGGGGCCGTTTTCCACGACACGGCCATCTGGATCCGGAAGGCGTGACCGTCAACTTCGGCGCGGTGGTCCGCCGGAAGCCGCACATCATCGTTCTGGGCAACGAGAAGGGTGGCTCGGGGAAATCGACCACGGCCATGCATGTAATCGTGGCCTTGCTGCGCTCCGGCGTGACCGTCGGTAGCATCGATCTCGACGCCCGGCAGGGGACGCTGACCCGCTATGTGGAGAACCGCCGGGCGAGCGCGGCGGAGCTGCCGCTGCCTCTCTCGCGCCATATCCCCATCCAGGCGAGCCGGCTCGATTCAGTCCTGGCCGCCGCAGAAGAGGACCGCGGCCGCTTCAACGATGCGCTCGCCGAGTTCAAGGATTGCGACTTCATCGTCATCGATACGCCGGGCAGCGACACCGGACTTTCGCGCATCGGCCATGCCCATGCCGACACGCTGGTGACGCCGCTCAATGACAGCTTCCTCGATCTCGATCTCCTCGCGCGCCTCGATCGCGAGGGACAGAAGATCCTGGGGCCCAGCGTCTATGCCGAGGCGGTCTGGGAGCAGCGCAAGCGCCGGGCGCTGACGGGCGAGCGGGCGGCCATCGACTGGATCGTGATGCGCAACCGCCTCTCCAGCCTGGACGCCCGCAACAAGCGCGATATCGGCCGCCTGCTCGAGCAGCTCTCCCGGCGCATCGGCTTCCGCCTCGCCCCGGGCTTTTCCGAGCGCGTGGTCTTCCGCGAGCTTTTCCCGCGCGGTCTCACGCTGCTGGACTTGAACCTGGGGACCGGCGGCCCGGCGCTGAAGATGTCCCATGTCGCCGCGCGCCAGGAGGTGCGGGCCCTGCTGCAGGCGATCGGGATCGAATCGCCCGGCTAGCAGCTTCCGTAAGTAGCTGGGACCAAGCGGTGTGCTACTCTTAGGAGTAGTGTGCGGAAACGGGGAGGGGCGTACCGCGATGAGAACCTGCAGAGCAACCTGTCCTGATGTCGCCTTGGCGGTTCTTTCTCTAGCGGTTTTTCTTCTTGCTTCCTCCTCCGCTTCGGCTCGCATGTGGAAGCCTTCGGCGACGGTCGTCGCGCAGGACTATGCCCAGATCATCGATGATCGGGCCAACGACGAAATCATCATCGTCTGGTGGCTGGTGCCGCAGATGTTCGCCGACAAAGCGGCGCAGGATATTGCCAGTAAGAATGTGATCTTCGGCGTGTTAAAGGCGCATGTATCTTCCGATGCTACGTTCTCGCTTGACGAAGTCGATCACCTGGAGGTGAAGCGGTCGGATGGGACGCCGTTGACGCCGTTGTCTGGCGATCAAATTCCACCGGCCCTGGCAGAGACTCTCGCCACCGTCGAAGCGGGATTCCGCCAGGGTCTCGGCGCCATGGGGCGCGGTGTTCGCTGGTTCGTGTTCGACGGCACAAATGTCGATTCATGCGCAAAGGGAGGTCTGTCCGTCCCCTTTGCCGGGGAGATCTACACCTATGAGACTCCCGTCCCGGGCTGTCCCTAGCCGAAGCCCACTGGCCAAGCGGCCTCTGCGGCATTACTTCTGAAGCCATGGGAGAGAAGCTGCCCGAGAAGGCCTCCTCCGCGGGGCAGGTGGATGCCTTCCTCAAGAAGCTGGCCGCCATGCCTGCGGTGCGGCCGGCCGGGCCGCGGGGCCGTCTGATCTTCGCCCTCGACGCGACCGCCAGCCGCCAGCCGAGCTGGGACCAGGCCTGCATGATCCAGGCCCAGATGTTCCAGGCGGTAGGCCAGATGGGCGGGTTGGACGTGCAGCTCGTCTACTACCGTGGCTTCCACGAATTCGAGGCCTTTCCCTGGCTCGACAATGCGGCGGCGCTGACCCAGCGCATGACCGGGGTCTTCTGCCTGGGTGGCCATACCCAGATCGCCAGGGTGCTGAAGCACGCCATCGCCGAAACAAAGGGCAAGCGCGTCAATGCCCTGGTCTTCGTCGGCGATTGCATGGAAGAGCCGGCCGACAATCTCTGCCACATGGCAGGCCAGCTCGGTGTGCTGGGCCTCCCGATCTTCCTGTTTCACGAGGGCCGCGAGCCGCTGGCCGCCGCGACCTTCCAGCAGCTCGCCCGGCTTTCCGGCGGCGCCTATTGCCCCTTCGATGCCGGCAGCGCCCAGCAGCTGACCGAACTCCTGCGCGCGGTCGCGGTCTATGCCGCCGGGGGGCTCAAGGCGCTCCAGGACTACAGTCGGAACGCCGGCGGCAAGACGCTGCTCCTGACCCGCCAGCTCGGCGTAAAATAAGCTCATGCCGGCTTATTTCGCGCTCGGCTTCATCGCCCTGGTCGCCGTTCTCTATGCGCTGCGCGGCCTCAGCCGCGTGGACCCGGGGGCGCTCGCGACGGTGCTGCGCTACGTGGCGATCGCCCTCGGCGTGGTCGGCCTCGGCCTCCTCATCGTGGGCGGACGGATCGGGCTGGTGCTGATGGCGGCGAGCCTCGGCTATCCCCTTTGGCGGCGCTGGCAGGCGCGGCGCCAGATGGGCGGGGTCGGCCAGCGCCAGGGGCAGACCTCCGGAATCGACACTGCCTATCTCTCGGTCAGCCTGGACCATGACAGCGGCACCGTGGATGGCCAGGTCAAGCAGGGGCGCTACAAGGGGCGCCGGCTGGGGGAACTTTCCCAGGCCGATCTCGTTCTGCTGCTCGACGAGGTCCGGCGCGAGGACTCCGAGGCGGTGGCGGTGCTCGAGGCCTATCTCGATCGCATCCACGGTCCCGGCTGGCGCAGCGCCGGCGGGTCGGGTGGGCGCGCCGATCAGCCCGCCGGCAAGGCTGGCATGGCGCGGGAGGAGGCGCTGGCGATGCTCGGTCTCTCCAATGGCGCCAGCGAGGCCGAGATCCGCGAGGCGCACCGCCGCCTGATGCTGAAGCTCCATCCGGATCACGGCGGTTCGGACTACCTTGCGGCACGGCTCAACGAGGCGCGCGACGTGCTGCTGGGTCATTGACAACCAGCCGAAGGGCCGGGAGGCATTAATCGGCGGCGGGGCGGTCGCGGTTGTCAAGCCCGGTTCCCCTATGGCAGAAAGTCCCCCTCGCAACGACGGACCCCCGCATGACATTCCAGCCTGTACGCAAAGCCATCTTTCCGGTGGGCGGGCTCGGTGCCCGCTTCCTGCCGGCGACCAAGGCCATGCCCAAGGAGATGCTGCCGATCGTCGATCGGCCGCTCATTCAATATGCGGTCGAGGAGGCCAAGGCGGCGGGCATCGAGCAGTTCATCTTCGTTACCGGCCGCGGCAAGACGGCGATCGAGGACCATTTCGACCATTCCTACGAGCTGGCCGCCACCCTGGCGGAGCGGGGCCGCACCCGGGACCTGGCGCTGCTTGCCGACCTCCTTCTCCCGCCGGGCCAGGTCGCCTATCTGCGCCAGCAGAATCCGAGTGGCCTCGGCCATGCGGTCTGGTGCGCGCGGCATCTCGCCGCGGGCGAGCCGGTCGCAGTACTGCTCGCCGATGACATGGTCATGGCGGCCACACCCTGCCTGAAGCAGATGGTGACGGAGTACAACCGCGTCGGCGGCAATCTGGTGGCGGTGATGGACGTGCCCCGGGAGCACACCAACCGCTATGGCGTGCTGGCGACGGGCCGCGAGGAGGGCCGCCTGGTCGAGGTGCGCGGCCTGGTGGAGAAGCCCAGGCCCGAGGAGGCGCCCTCCACCCTCTCGGTCATCGGCCGCTACATCCTGCAGCCCCAGGTCTTCGACCTGATCGCCGATCAGGCGCCGGGCGCGGGCGGCGAGGTGCAACTGACCGATGCGCTCGCCCGCATGATCGGCCATGGCCCCTTCCACGGCTACCGCTTCGAGGGCCGGCGCTTCGACTGCGGCGACAAGGCCGGATTCATCGAAGCCACCATCGCCTATGCCCTGAAGCATGAGGTGATCGGCGGCAAGGTTCGCGACATCCTGCGCGATTTCACCAAGCACATCGACTAGCGAAGAAATAGCGAAGAGGAACCCTGCCTATGCGGATCGCCGTCATCGGCACCGGCTATGTCGGACTCGTCTCCGGCGCCTGCTTTTCGGAGTTCGGCGTGGATGTGGTCTGCGCCGACAAGGATGCCGCCAAGATCGATTCCCTGCGCGCCGGGCGCATGCCCATCTTCGAGCCCGGCCTCGACAAGCTGGTGGAGAACAACGTCAAGGACGGCCGCCTCTCCTTCTCGACCGACGTCCGCCAGGCGGTGGCCGGGGCCGATGCCGTCTTCATCGCGGTGGGCACGCCGTCGCGCCGCGGCGACGGCCATGCCGATCTCTCCTATGTCTATGCCGCCGCCAAGGAGATCGCCGAGGCGGTCGATCGCCCGACGGTGGTCGTCACGAAATCGACGGTGCCGGTGGGAACGGGGCGCGAGGTCGCCCGCATCCTGCGCGAGACCCGGCCATCGGGCGAGTTCGATGTCGCCTCCAATCCCGAGTTCCTGCGCGAGGGCTCGGCCATCAGCGATTTCATGCGCCCCGACCGGGTCGTCATCGGCGCCGATTCCGAGCGCGCGCGCGAACTCATGCGCCGGCTCTACCGGCCGCTCTATCTGCTGGAGACCCCGATCGTCTTCACCAGCATCGAGACGGCGGAGCTGATCAAATACGCCGCCAATACCTTCCTCGCCACCAAGATCACCTTCATCAACGAGGTTGCCGATCTCTGCGAGAAGGTCGGGGCCAATGTGAACGACGTGGCCCGCGGCATCGGCCTCGACGGGCGTATCGGGCGCAAGTTCCTCCATGCCGGTCCGGGCTATGGCGGCTCCTGCTTCCCCAAGGATACGCTGGCCCTGGTGAAGACGGCGCAGGACCATGGCGCGCCGCTGAAGATCGTCGAGACGGTGGTGGCGGTGAACGAAGCCCGCAAGCTCGCCATGGCGGACCGCGTTCTCACGGCGCTGGGCGGCTCGGCCAAGGACAAGACGGTCGCAGCACTCGGCCTCACCTTCAAGCCGAACACCGACGATATGCGCGACAGCCCCAGCCTCGCCATCCTGCCCGCCCTGCAGAAGGCCGGCGCCACGATCCGCGCCTTCGATCCCGAAGGCATGGCTGAGGCCAAGAAGCTGATGCCCGATCTTACCTATTGCCGGGATGCGTATGACTGCATGAGCGGGGCCGATGCGGTGGCGATCATCACCGAGTGGAACGAGTTTCGGAATCTCGACCTCATCCGGATGAAGCAGCTCTTGCGCCAGCCGGCGGTGGTCGACCTCCGGAACGTCTATAATCCCGCCGAGATGGCGGAGGCCGGCTTCCGCTATACCAGCATCGGCCGGCCCTAGAGCGTGGTGCGCGATAGTGCACCTTGCTCTGAAGCCCGCGCGGCGCTTGAGCGTAACAAGAGCAAGACCTAGAGCGATTCCGCCTTTGAGGGAAACACTCTAGGTCAAGATCCGGGAGGCGGCAGAGATGGCGAAGGACAAGCATCGCTTCCACGAGACAGCGGTGCGCGAGTACGACATCCGCGGAATCGTGGGCAAGACCCTCTCGGCCGACGATGCCTATGCGGTGGGGCGCGGCTTCGGGACCATGGTCAAGGAGGCCGGCGGCAGCCGCGCCGCCGTCGGCTATGATGGGCGGCTCAGCTCGCCGGCCCTCGAGGCGGCTGTGGTGGAGGGCCTCCGTGATTGCGGCCTTGATGTCGTGCGGGTCGGGCGCGGCCCGACCCCGATGCTCTATTTCGCCGTCCGCGCGCTCGGTCTCGACGGCGGCGTCATGGTGACCGGCTCGCACAACCCGGCGGACTACAACGGCTTCAAGATGATGCTGGGCAAGGGCGCCTTCTACGGCGCCTCGATCCGCCGCATCGCCGAGATCGCTGTCCAGGGCGCCTATGCCGGCGACCCGAAAGGGGCGGTCGAAGACCGGCCGCAGCTCGACGCCTATGTCGCGCGTCTCGCCGAGGATTACCGCGGCCAGCGCGACCTGACCGTGGTCTGGGACGCCGGCAATGGTGCCGCGGGCGAAGCCATGGCGCTGCTGACGGGGAAGCTCCCGGGACGTCACCTCCTGCTTTACGAGAAGATCGACGGCAGCTTTCCCAATCACCATCCCGATCCCACGGTACCGGAGAACCTGAAGGATCTGCAGGCCCGCGTGCTTGCGGAGAAGGCGGATCTGGGAATCGCCTTCGACGGCGATGGCGACCGGATCGGCGTTGTCGACGGGAAGGGCCGCATTCTCTGGGGCGACCAGCTCATGGTGCTGTTCGCCCGGGAGGTGCTGGCGGAGTATCCCGGCGCCACCGTCATCGCCGATGTCAAGGCAAGCCAGGTGCTGTTCGACGAGATCAAGCGTGCCGGCGGGGCGCCGCTGATGTGGCGCACGGGCCATTCGGTGATCAAGGCCAAGATGGCCGAGACCCGCGCGCCGCTGGCTGGCGAGATGAGCGGCCATATCTTCTTCGCCGACCGCTATTTCGGCTTCGACGACGCGCTCTATGCCGCGGTCCGGATCCTCGGGATCGTGAGCCGCGCGCAAGAGAGCCTGGCCGAGATGCGCGACA
>DATFRE010000397.1:0-3699 GCA_035263545.1 Dongiaceae bacterium | reverse complement strand
GGCGCCGGGCTGGCGCGCAACGAGATCGATGTCGCCCTTGCCGCACCCGACGCCGAGGCCCGGCTCTCCGGCGCTACGCTGGCCCGGGGCGCGCAACATCTCGACACCACCATCCGCATCGACCATGCCATGCCCAACGGCTCCAGTGCCCAGGCCTTCCGTAGCGTGGTCGACGACCGCGCGCACGCGGTCTTCCAGGGCCGGATCCGCGTCGCGCCGGGGGCTGAGAAGACGGACGCCCAGCAGCTCAGCCGCAGCCTCCTTCTCTCCGCCGCCGCCGGCACCGACACCAAGCCGGAGCTGGAGATCCTCGCCGATGACGTGAAATGCAGCCATGGCGCCGCCGTCGGCGATCTGGACAAGGACGCGCTGTTCTACCTGCGCGCACGGGGGATCGGCGAGAGCGAGGCGCGCCGGATCCTGATCGATGCCTTCGTCGGCGAGCTGATCGCCGCGGTCGAGAGCGAGCCGGCGCGGCAGTACTTCCGCCAGGCCTTCGATGGCTGGCTTTCGCGTGGAGGCCATCCATGACGGCGATGCAACACATGGGCACTGGCCTCGATGTCGCGCGCATCCGCCGCGATTTCCCGATCTTCGCCCGCCCCGTCCAGGGCAAGCGCCTGGTCTTCCTCGACAGCGCCGCCAGCGCCCAGAAGCCTCGATCCGTGATCGACGCCGAGCGCCATGTCTACGAGGCCGAATACGCCAATGTCCATCGCGGCGTCTATTGGCTGAGCCAGCGGGCGACCGAGGCCTATGAGGGCGCGCGCGAGAAGGTCCGGGATTTTCTCAACGCGGCCGAAACCCGCGAGATCGTCTTCCTGCGCGGCGCCACGGAAGGGATCAATCTGGTCGCCCAGACCTATGGCCGCCGATTCCTCGGCCCCGGCGACGAGGTGGTCGTTACCCAGGCCGAGCACCATTCCAACATCGTGCCCTGGCAGATGCTGCGCGAGGAGAAGGGCATCGTCCTCAAGGTGGCGCCGGTCGACGATTCGGGGGAGCTCGATCTCGAGGCCTTCGAGCGGCTGCTGAGCCCGCGCACGAAGCTCGTCAGCATCGCCCATGTGGCCAATGCGCTGGGCAGCGTGATGCCGGTCGAGGAGGTCATCCGCCTCGCCAAGGCGCGCGGCATCGCGGTGCTGCTCGATGGCTGTCAGGCCGTGCCGCATATGCCCGTCGATGTCAGGGCCCTCGACTGCGACTTCTATGTCTTCTCCGGCCACAAGCTCTATGGGCCGACGGGGATCGGCGTGCTCTACGGCAAGGCCCACCTGCTCCAGGCCATGCCGCCCTGGCAGGGCGGCGGCGACATGATCCGCTCCGTGACCTTCGAGAAGACCGAGTACAACGAGCTGCCCTGGAAGTTCGAGGCGGGCACACCCAACATCGCCGGCACGATCGGTCTGGGTGCGGCCATCGACTATCTCGGATCCATCGACTTTGCGGCGATCCAGGCTCAGGAGAGCCAGCTTCTTGCCTATGCGGTGCGCGAGCTCTCGAAGATCAACTCGCTGCGCCTCATCGGTCAGCCGCGCCACCGCTCCGGCGTCATCTCCTTCGCCATGGGCGGCGTCCACCCCCATGACATCGGCACGATCCTGGACCATGACGGGATCTGCGTGCGCGCTGGCCATCACTGCGCGCAGCCGACCATGGATCGTTTCGGCGTTCCCGCGACGGTGCGCGCCTCCTTCGGGATCTACAACGACCGGGACGATGTGGATGCGCTCGTGGCCGGCCTCGGCAGAGTGCAGGATGTCTTTCAGTTATGAATGAGCTCAGGGATCTCTACCAGGAAGTGATCCTCGACCACTACCGCCACCCGCGGAACTTCGGCCCGCTGCCCGAGGCCAGCCATCAAGCGGAAGGCCACAACCCGGTTTGCGGCGACAGGCTGACGCTGTTCCTGGTCATGGAAGGCGATCGCGTCGCCGAAGTGCGCTTCCAGGGCAGCGGCTGCGCCATCTCCACCGCCTCGGCCTCGCTGATGACCGAGGCTATCAAGGGCAAGAGCGAAGCCGAGGTTCGCGCGCTCTTCGAGCATTTCCACACCGGACTCACGACTCCCGATGAGGCGATCGCCACCGAGGCCCTGGCCGATCTCGACAAGCTCGCGGTTCTCGGCGGCGTGCGCGCCTTTCCGGTCCGCGTCAAATGCGCGACGCTGCCCTGGCGGACCCTGGCCGCGGCACTGGATCGCGCGCAAGCGCCGGTGCAGACCGAATGAGCACCGAGACCGACAATCTGCGCGAGCGGGTCGAAGACGCGTTGCGCCAGGTCTACGATCCCGAGATCCCCGTCAATATCTTCGAGCTGGGGCTGATCTACGGGATCGATATCTCCGAGGAGGGCGCCGTCGGGATCCGCATGACGCTGACCGCCCCCAGTTGCCCCGCCGCCGGCGCCATGCCGGGGGAGGTCGAATCCCGCGTCGCGGCCGTCGAAGGCGTCAAGGATGTGACAGTGGAGCTGGTCTGGGATCCGCCCTGGGACCAGTCCCGTATGTCCGAGGCCGCGAAACTGGAGCTGGGGCTGCTCTAGCCGGAGTCCGCTGCCTAGCGCCGGACGACCCTGATGTGATATCCGATATCGGCAAAATGCCGCGACCGGGCCGCCGCGACCATGGCGGAGTGGCAGCGGCGGAGGGGATGCATTTGCCGAGGACGAGCCCGATGCTCGGACGCAAGGCCCGCCGGCTGATCGCCTGTCTGGTCATGGTCGTGCCGTGGCTCATTTGGCTCTCCGCCGCGGCCCCGGCCCAGACCCTCGAGCGCATCGCCGCGACCAAGACGATCCGAATCGGCTACGTCCCGGACCAGGCACCCTTCGCCATGCCGGGTCCCGACGGCAAGCCCACCGGCTATGCCATCGATCTCTGCAGCCAGGTGGTGGCGAGAATCGGCCAGACCGTGCCGGGCCTCTCGACCGACTACACGCAGCTCAAACTCGCCGACGCTTTCGCGAGCCTTGCGGCAGGACAGGTCGACCTTCTCTGCAGCGCCTTGACGATCACGCTGAAGCGCCGCGAGATCGTCGACTTCTCCCAGCCGATCTTCGTGACGGGAGCCTCGGCCCTGCTGCGCAGCGATTCCCCGCAGGACCTGCGCGAGCTCTTTCTGGGCGAGCACAAGATCAGCCCGCCGCGCTCTCCGAGCCTCCACCCCTTCGCCGTGAGCCGCGTGGGGGTCAGGAAGGGCTCATCGACGGAGGCTGCGCTCAGCAAGGCCATCGATGCTGGAAAGTACAGCGCCGTGATCGTCCCCTACGGCACCCATGCCGAAGGGCTTGCCGCCCTCGAGGATCGGGATATCGACGCCTATTTCGCCGACCGCGCCTTGCTGATCGGCTTGCTGGAGCGATTCCCGGACAGCTCAAACCTCATCCTGGGAACCCGTCTTTTGACGCGCGAGAGCTATGGCATCGCCCTCCGGCGGGGCGACAGCGATCTTCGGCTGCTGGTCGATCGGACGCTCTCGGCATTCTACGCAACGGCCGGCTTCGGCGCTCTGTTGCGGAAATACTTCGGGCCGGAGGCCGGTCAGCTCGAGCAGCAGATCGTCGCGCAGTCGGCGATCGAGTGAGTCTAGAGAGGCGGGATCGGGCGATGACATCCGAGGCAAGGCAGATCGGTCTCTTTCCCGCAACGATGCTCGTCGCCGGAAACATGATCGGGGCCGGCATCTTCATGATGCCGAC
>DATFRE010000396.1:0-3299 GCA_035263545.1 Dongiaceae bacterium | reverse complement strand
GGCTACAAGGCGACCTTGCACTGGGAGGCCCTCGCCATGTTCCGCGACCAATATCCCGAGGTCGCGGTCAGCGAGCAGCTCTACGTCATCGACCGCGACCGCATTACCTGCGCCGGGGGCAATGCGGCCCTCGATCTGATGCTGCATTTGATCGCGCGCCGGCATGGCCCGGCCCTCGCTCAGATCGTCGCCAATGGCTTCGTCGCCCAGCGCATGCGCCGCGATGCCGAGCCCCAGCGCCTCTCGGCGCAGCAGCTCTCGGGCGATGCCCGCGCGCCGCTGACGCGCATCCTCCACGAGATGGAGGACAATCTGGAGACGCCCCTCTCCGCCCGACAGCTCGCCCAGCGCGCCGGCATCTCCGTGCGCGCTCTCGGGCGCATCCTGCGCGACCGGGTCGGTGAATCGCCGATGCGCTACTATCTCAAGGTGCGCCTTCAGGCGGCGCGAAACTCTCTTTTCTATAGCGACATCCCCATCCAGGGCATCGCCGCCTCCTGCGGCTTCTCTTGTCCGGAGGTCTTCTCCCGCAGCTTTCGATCCCATTTCGGCGTCTCGCCGCGGGAATTCCGTCAGCAATTCGCCCGCGAGCAGCTCCGCCGCTTCCGTCCGGAACTGGAGCCCGAGCTCGGACGCTAAATCCCTCCAGTTTCCCGCCCTCTCTCGCAGCTTAAATTTGCCGCAATTTCGGGCCCTGACCGGAACCAATTGATGGAGGTGGCGATTTATAGGCTGTGAGAGGGTGCGACCCGGGCGCGCCCTCTCTCAGCGACATCCACATTAGGGAGGCGAAATGTCCCGTCTCATTATCGTCTCCAATCGTGTTGCCCTGCCGCATGACGAGGACAAGGCGGCGGGGCTTGGGGTTGCCCTGCAGGAGGCGCTGGTCCAAGGCGAGGGCCTCTGGTTCGGCTGGAGCGGCCAATGCGCCGAGGACGACGCCGCGCCGGTGCTTCACCGATTTGGCCGCGCGACCTACGCCACCATCGATCTGCCGGAAGGCGATCAGCGCGATTTCTACAGCGGCTTCTCCAACGGCATGCTGTGGCCGCTCTTCCATTATTGCCCCGGCCGCTCCACCTTCCAGCGCAAGGCCTTCCAGGGCTACCTCCGGGTCAACGAAACCTTCGCGCGCCACCTGGCGACGCTCATCCGACCCGACGATTGCATCTGGGTTCACGACTATCACTTCATCCCACTCGCGGCGGCGCTGCGCCGCCTGGGCGTGCGCAACCGCATCGGCTTCTTTCTGCACACACCCTTCCCGGCCCCGGAGCTCTTCACCATGCTACCGGTCCATCGCCGGCTGGTCGGCGATCTCTCGGCCTATGACCTGATCGGCTTCCAGACCGAGGAGAGCGCCCGCGCGCTGGAGCGTTATGTCACCGGCGAGGCGGGCGGTCGTGTCTCGGGCGATCACGTGATCGAGATCGACGGCCGGCAGACGCAGATCGGCGTCTTTCCCATCAGCATCGATACCGCGGCCTTCGCCGAGCTTGCCGAGGAAGCGGTGCATGGTCGCGAGACGCGACGCCTGAGGGACAGCCTCGTCGGCCGGTCGCTGGTGATCGGCGTCGATCGCCTGGACTACAGCAAGGGGCTGCCCCAGCGGCTGGAAGCCTTCCAGACCCTGCTCCGGCGCTGGCCTGAGCAGCGCGGACGCGTGACTCTGATGCAGATCGCGCCGGTCTCCCGCGGTCAGCTCGCCCCCTATCGCAGCCTGCGTCAGGAGATCGAGGGCCTGACCAGCCGCCTGAACGGCGAATTCGCCGAGAGCGACTGGGTGCCGGTCCGCTATCTGAACAAGTCCTTTCCGCGCATGGTGCTGGCGGGCTTCTACCGCAGCGCCCAGGTCGGCCTCGTCACGCCCATCCGCGACGGCATGAACCTCGTCGCTAAGGAATATGTCGCGGCCCAGGATCCGGTGAACCCCGGGGTCCTTGTGCTGTCCCGCTTCGCCGGCGCGGCGCAGGAGCTGAAGGACGCTCTGATCGTCAATCCCTACGACACCGATCAGGTGGCGGCCGCTCTCCAGATGGCCCTCACCATGCCGCTCGAGGAGCGCGTCGCCCGCTGGAGCTCGATGATGGGGGTGCTCACCCGCAACACCATCTCGGTCTGGCGCGACCGTTTCCTGGCAGCGCTGGACCGGGTGCCGATAGATCGCACGACCGCGGCCCGCAATCCGCGGCACCGCCTGGAGTTTGCCTAGAGGCCAGGGGCAGGCGAGGGGCGCCATGAGCGAAGTCGCGGAGCTGAAGCAGAGGCAGGAAAGGGCGCCGGTCAAGACCCCGCCCGAGTCGCGTGCCGCCGAAGGTCCGCGAATCTACGATCTCTTCCCGCCGCTCGTCGGTCCGGTCGAGCGCTGGTTTGACCATCTGCCGCGTATCGCCGGCATGGGCTTCAACTGGGTGCTGGTGAGCGACCCTGAGGAGCGGCCGCTCGCCGAGGACAGTGAGCGGCTCAAGGCCTTCGCCGAGGCCGCGCGGCGCCAGAACCTCCAGGTGATGACCGATCTCGCCGCCGGCAGCGGCCCGCCCGGCCCGGCACCCGGAATCCACCTCACCGATCCCGAGGCCTATCTCCATCGCTGCCTCGATTGGGGCATCGACGGCTTCATCTGCCGCTATGCCGCCTATGTTCCGGCGGAAACCTGGGCCGGGCTGATCGCCGATGCGCGGAAGGCGGCAGCCGGGACCTGCTTCATCGCCGATACGCTGGGCAGCGGGCCTGCCGGCGCTGCGATGCTCGATGGCGCCGGCTTCGACTATCTGCTGAACAGCACGGCGTGGTGGGACTTCCGTGGCGACTGGCTGCCCGAGGAGCAGCGCCGGCAGAGCCTCGTGGCCCCCACACTTTCCTTTCCCGAGGCGCGCGAGACCGAGCGGCTGGCCGGACAGGCGTCGCCGGAGCTGCTCGAAGCCTGGGTGAAGTTCCGCCTCCTCTTCGCCGCGGTCTTCTCCGGGGGCTGGATGATGCCGCTGGGGTGCGAATACGGCTTCCGGCATCGCCTCGATCCCCGCCGCACCACGCCGGCCGACTGGGAGGCGGGGCAGATCGATCTGTCGGCCTTCGTCGCCGCGCTCAATGCGCTGCGTGCCCGCTGCCCCGAACTCGATGTCGAGACGCCGATCCAGCGGCTCAGCGCCCCGGGCGACCATCATGTCGCGCTGTTCCGGCCGACCGCCGGCCATGTTCTGGGTGCCGAGCGAGGCTATGTCCTGCTCCTCAATCCCGACCCGGGGCGGACGGTGTCGGTCGCGGGCGAGCACCTCTACGCAGAGACGGGCGGAATGCTC
>DATFRE010000395.1:0-4328 GCA_035263545.1 Dongiaceae bacterium | reverse complement strand
GTAGATCGGCAGCAGGGCGAAGAGCGCGAAATCCATGAGCCCGCCGCCGAGCCCGCAGGCCATCACCGGCGGCTGGGCTCGAAGCGCCGCGCCGAGCGAGCCCGGATGATGGGGCGGCATGGCCGGGGCCAGGCGGGCCGCCAGGAAAACAGGCAGAGCCGCAAGCCCGATGGCAAGCGCCACCAGCAGGAAGGGCAGCCAGCCCTGCACCCCCACGGCGCTGATCATCAGCGGGCCGATGGCGAAGCCGGCGGCGAGCACCGAGGCATAGAATCCCATGATGCGGCCGCGGTCGCGTTCGGTAGCGATGATGTTGAGCCAGGTCTCGCTGATTACCCACTCGATCGAGGCCACCGCACCGCTCAGAAAGCGCAGCGCGAACCAGGCGCCGAGGCCGGGGAACTCCGGCAGCAGCAGCACCGTGAGCGCGGTCAGCGAGAGACCCAGATAGAGCGCGCGAAGCGTGCCGAGGCGGGCCATAAGCCACGGCAGGAGCGGACCGACCAGAAGCACCGCCAGGGGAAACATGGCAGCGTTGAGACCGATCACCGCCGCATCGATGCCGCGCGCCGCGAGTCTCAACGCCATCAGCGGCACCAGCGCGCCGAAGCCGATGCCGACGCCGAGTACGCAGAGATTGATGGCCAGCAGGCTGAGCCGCCGCTGGCCTTCGGTGAGGCTCAGGGAGTCCATGGCGGGGCGGCAGTCTAGCCGCCCCTTGCCGCGTTTCACAATCCGACGCCCTGGCCGACACCCTCGACAATCCGGCGCGCCTCGTGCAGGAATCGGCGGTCACTGCCCTTCCCCGCGCCCAATCTTGGCGCACCCTGCCATGGAGCCTCGTCCCGTGAGCCAAGACCTCGCTTTGTTGTCGGCCGTCGAGCTTGTCGACCTCTACCGCGCCCGCAAGCTCTCGCCGGTGGAGGTCACCATTGCGGCGCTCGACCGGATCGCCAGGCATAACCCGCGCTTCAATGCCTTCTGTCTCGTGGATGAGGAAGCGGCCCTCGCCGCCGCGCGCGCTTCGGAGGAACGCTGGGTCAAGGGCCGGCCGCTCGGGCGCGTCGACGGCGTGCCGGCGAGCGTCAAGGATCTCCTGATCACCAAGGGCTGGCCGACGCTGCGCGGCTCCAAGGCCGTCGGTCCGAAGCAGGCCTGGGAGGAGGATGCGCCCACCGTCGCCCGGCTGCGCGAGGAAGGTGCGGTCCTCCTCGGCAAGACCACCACGCCGGAGTTCGGCTGGAAGGGCGTCACGGATTCGCCGCTGACGGGCATCACCCGCAATCCGTGGGACCCAAGCAAGACGCCGGGCGGCTCCAGCGGCGGCGCGGCAGTGGCGGCGGCCTGCGGGATGGGCGCACTCCATCTCGGAACCGATGGCGGAGGGTCGATCCGCATTCCCGCCGGTTTCACCGGCATCGTCGGGCTGAAGCAGAGCTTCGGGCGTGTGCCGGCCTCACCGCTCAGCCCCTTCGGGACCCTTGCCCATATCGGCCCCATGACCCGGACCGTTGCCGATGCCGCCCTCATGCTTTCCGTCATCGCCAAGCCGGACGTCCGCGACTGGTACGCGCTGCCCTATGACGGGCGCGACTATCTCGAGGGGCTCGAGGATGGCGTCAAGGGATGGCGCATCGCCTTCAGCCCGGCCCTCGGGGGTCATCACGTCGAGCCCGAGATCGCGAAGCTGGTCGCGAGCGCCGCCACGGCCTTCCGCGACCTCGGCGCCACCGTCGAGGAGGTCGACCCGGATATCGGCCCGGACTGCGCGACCACCTTCACCAATCACTGGTTTCCCGGAGCGGCCAATGCGCTGCGCATCTTCAGCGCCGAGCAGAAGGCGCTCATGGATCCGGGCCTGACGGAAATCGCGGCCCTCGGCGCGAAGCTGCCGCTCATGGACTATCTGGCGGCGGTCAAGGATCGCGAGCAGCTCGGCGTGCGCATGAACCGGTTCCACGAAAAATGGGATCTGCTCCTGACGCCCACTCTGCCGCTCGCCGCCTTCGCCGTCGGCGTCGAGGTGCCTGTCAAATCCGATGGCAGCCACTGGCCCGACTGGACGCCCTTCACCTATCCCTTCAACCTGACGCGTCAGCCGGCGGCGACCGTCCCCTGCGGCCTGACCTCGGCGGGCCTGCCCGCGGGTCTCCAGATCATCGGGCCTTCCCATGGCGACGTCGCCGTGCTCCGCGCCGCCCGCGCCTTCGAAAAGCTTCGCCCCTTCAAGCTGCCGGCGATCTGACGCCCTGGGCGGCCCGACGCGCGGCAACGGGCCGCAGGGCCGAGCGGCTCCTCTGCCCTCATATCATGAGCAGGTCAGCGGAGGATCGATCGACATGGCGAGCAATGACGGGTGGCTGGGCGCGGTGAAGCGGGGGCTGAAGCGCTGCTGCCCCCGCTGCGGGGCCGGCGGCATGTTCACCGGCTATCTCAAGGTCGGAAGCCGCTGCCAGAACTGCGGGCTCGATTTCGAGGCCATCCGCTCCGACGATGTGGCGCCCTATTTCACCATCCTGATCGTGGGACACATCGTCGTGCCGCTGCTGCTCGCCATCGAGCAATGGTATTCCCCGCCCGCCTGGCTGGAGATGGCCATCGGACTGCCGGCGACCCTTCTCCTTACCCTCGTCCTGCTGCCCTTCATCAAGGGTGCTGTCATGGGCGCCATCTGGGCCACCAAGCCGGAGCTGGCGCGCCGGCACTAAGCGGTTGAATCTCCGCTTGACTTACACGTGTTTTGCGTATATCGTGAAAATATAGACTAACCGAAGAAGCTTCGCAGCGCGGCTGCTGCCGACCGGCAGCGCCGGGGGTTTTTGCTTGCCCTCACGGGGGAGGAGAAAATCCCTGCAGATTCTCTGCAGAAGCAGATCTGTTTCTGTCACCTCCCGGAAGTTCTCGCCGCTCGATCAAGGCTCTGGCGCCCTGTTTGAAAAATCGGACCGTGGCGAGACCCCCAAAAGTCCCCCAAAAACCGGCGTCAGCGTTCTCCCTTCGTCAGCAGCGCGCGCAGCACGGTGTCGGTGGCCTGGGCCGCGGCGCGGTCGAGGTGGTCGTCAACGTGCGTGTAGGTGTTGGCGGTCAGGCGAATGTCTGAATGCCCCAACCTCTCGCTCGCGACCTTGAGGGCGATGCCCTGGGCCAGCAGGTCGCTCGCGTGGCGATGGCGCAGGCCATGCAAGGGCCGGACGTTTTTCGGCAGGCCCGCGGCCCTGGCAATTGGCTCGATCTTCCTGTTCATCACCGACGGCCGCCAAGGCTGGCCGAAGGGCTGACAGAAGACGAGATCCAAGTCGCGACGAAAGTCCGGCCCATGGGCGAGCTTCTCCTGGCTCTGCCGCGTGCGCAGGCGCGCGAGTTCGGCCGCGAGCATCTCCGGAATGGCGACCTTGCGCCGGCTGGCTTCGCTCTTCGGCTTCGGCCGGAGCCAGAACTTGCCGTTGGCCTCGCACATGACTTGGCTGACCTGGATCGTGTTGCGCTCGAGATCGACATCGCCCCAGCGCAAGCCCAACAACTCGCCGCGTCTGAGACCGCAGGCCAGCGCCGTCAAGATGAGCGGGAAGTACGGCGTCGGCTGTGCGGCCTCGATATAGGCCGCAAGCTGCTCGGGCGTCGGCGCCCGCGCCGCAGACCGGCCCGGCGACGGCGCCTCGGCATCGGCCGCCGGGTTCTGCGCGATCATGCCCCACCGGCGAGCCCGCTTGAGGCTATTGGAAACAACGCGGTGGACGACCTGCACGGAGCGCTCAGAGAGCGGCCTGCCGTTGAGTCCGCCGCTCTTCGCCAGCTTCACATAGGCGACATCGAGATCGTGGGTGCCGAGCTTGGCGAGCTTGATGCCGCCGATCAGCGGCGTGATCTTGCCGAGCGCGTGGCGATAGCCTTCCAGCGTCCGCGGCTCCAGCTTGCCGGCTTCTTCGAGGTGGGTGATCCAGCGCTTGAAATAGCTGGCGACGGTATCCTTGCCGCCGCTGATGCCGCGGCGCTCGATCAGCGACCCCTGGCTGTTCACCCAGTCGACGGCCGCGCGCTCGGTCTCGAAGTTTCTCGCGTGGTACTTCCGGCTGCCGCCGGCATAGGTCGAGGCGCGGGCCTGCCAGCGGATCTCACCATTGGCAAGGATGCGCTTGCGGATGTGGCTCATGGCTTCTCTCTCTCCTTTTGAGCGGCGAAGCGGTGCTTGGGCATGCAGTATATCTGGTCCGCACGGCCGACGGCGAACCAGCCCCGGCAGTGCATGCATATGCGGAAGCGCGGCGGGTCGCGCAGCAGGGCATTGGCCTGGATGATCAGGAAGCCGGCGAGCGTGCGCGGCGATATTT
>DATFRE010000394.1:0-10732 GCA_035263545.1 Dongiaceae bacterium | reverse complement strand
GGGTGCTGGCAGCCATCGCTGGTGCCGCTTCATCCCAAAGGGCCGCCCAATGAGCGAGATCGCAACGGATCGCGAGACGAAGGATATTGCGGAGGGCATCATCACCTGCGATGCCTGCCCGGTGCTCTGCCGCATCCGCCCCGGCCGCACCGGCGCCTGCGACCGCTACGGCAATGTGGGCGGCGTGCTGACCCGCATGGACCCGATGATCATCGCCTCCCACACCGAGGCGAAGCGGGGGGCAATGGTGCCTTTCCTCGGCGCCGGGGAATGGAAGGGCACGCTGCTGCCGGGCGGGGAGACCTTCGTCACCGGCATCGGCGCCGGCACGACCTATCCCGATTACAAGCCCGCGCCCTTCATCGTCTCCAGCCGGCCGGGCGGGGTCGATATGGTGACGGTGGTGACCGAGGGCATCTTCAGCTATTGCGGCCTCAAGCTGAAGATCGATACCGACCGCTTCGTCGGGCCCGAGCAGGCCGCCGTGCGCGCCGAGAGCGAGCAGGTGGGCCACGTGACCACGGCGGAATACGGCTCCCAGATGCTGGCGCTGGGCGGCGTGCGCCATCTGACCGGCGGCAGCAAGAAAGAGGGCGTGGTCACTTGTGAGACCATGCTGACCCTTGCCAACAAGGGCGCGGTGGAACTCGCCATCGATGGCGGTGCGACGCTGACGGTGCAGGCGGGCCGCCCGCCCATCGTCAACGGAACGCAGGAAGAGCGCATGCGCGTCGGCTGCGGCTCCGCCACCATCGGCATCTTCGCCAAGCAGTGGCAGGGCCATGCCGATGAGGTGATCGTCGTCGACGATCACATCACCGGCGTGCTGACCGAGCATCAGGCCGGCCGCTTCCTGGAGATGCGTCCCTCCGGCATCCGCGTGCGCGGACGGAAATCGACTCCCGGGCGCTACTTCCAGGTGGCCAATCCGGGGCTCGGCTGGGGCGGCACCGACATCACCGATCCCCTCGCCATCATTGAGAAGATCGACGCCAAGACCGCCTGGCCGGGCATGCGGCTCTTGATGGTCAGCACGACCGGCGAGGATGCGGCCTATTTCATCCTCGACGAGAAGCTCAAGCCCGTGCTGACCCCCATGCCCGAGGCCATCCGCAAGGCGGTCGAGCGCATCGGCGAGAATTGCGAGCCGGCTCTGACCACGGTGATGTTCATGGCCGGCGCAGGCGGGAGTCTCCGCGCCGGCGTCACGGAGAATCCCATCCGCCTCACCCGCTCCATCAAGGAGGCGCTGGTGCGCGTCACCTCCGGCGGCGCGCCGGTCTATATCTGGCCAGGCGGGGGCATCACCTATATGGTCGATGTGGCGGCGATGCCGGACAACGCCTTCGGCCACGTCCCGACGCCGGCCATCGTGGCGCCCATCGAGTTCACCATGCGCCTCGAGGACTACCGCGATCTCGGCGGCCATATGGACTCCGTCCGTCCGGTGGAGGCGGTGCTGGAGCAGCTTCAAGGGTCAAAGAGCCGTAACCCAATCCCCGGCACGACGGAGTGATTTCCTTCGTTCCGGCGACATAGGCGCAGCGGCTTTTAAATTGACACCCTACCAACTAGTAGGTAGGTTTCTTCCGCCATGAACCTGGACACGCGCAGCCTCCTCCTGCAGGAGGCGGAATTCCTCATCCGCACCCGCGGCTATTCGGCCTTCAGCTTCGCCGATCTCGCCGAGCGCGCGAAGATCAGGAAGGCCAGCGTGCACCACTACTTCCCGACCAAGGAGGATCTGATCGTCATCCTGGTCCGGGAGTATCTCGTGCGCTTCAGGGCGGCGCTCGAGGACATCCGCCAGCGTCATGCCGGGGCCGGGGAGCGTCTGCGCGCCTATGCGCAGCTGTTTCTCATCGGGTTCGAGAAAGGCATGCTGCCGCTCTGCGGCGCGCTATCCGCCGAGCGCGCGGCCCTGCCGGAAGGCATGCGGCCGACGATCGAGGCGTTCTTTCAGATACATCTCGACTGGCTGGCCGGCGTGCTCAGGGAGGGACGCACGGCGGGTGCGCTCCGCCCGAATATCTCCCCCGACCGGGTGGCGCTGCTCCTTCTCAGCACCGTCGAGGGCGGCACCTTCGTCGGCTGGGCCATGGAGCGAAAGGCACTCGTTCTCGGCGCCTTCGAGGCCGCGCTTGGCGAGATCGAGGCATCCCCACCGGCGCAACAGAAGAGGAGGTCGACCAGGATGAAGGCATGAAGTTTCGCGGATCCGCCTTCGCGCCCGGATCCATATGCCCAAGACAGGAACGCCTTCCCGCGGCGGTTCAGGATCGGGAGGCCGACAGAAATCGAGATCTATGGAGGAAATCACATGAGCGATACGCATAAGGGGAGCTGCTTCTGCGGCGCCGTCGAGATCGAAGTGGCCGGTGCCCCGGAAGCGATGGGCTACTGCCATTGCGGCTCCTGCCGATCCTGGTCGGCCGGGCCGGTGAATGCCTTCACCCTGTGGAAGCCGGCGAATGTGACGGTCACCAAGGGTAGGGACAATATCGGCGGGTTCGCGAAGACTCCGGCAAGCAACCGCAAGTTCCGCACCAAATGCGGCGGGCATATCATGACCGATCATCCGACCTTCGGTCTGGTCGATGTCTATGCCGCGACGATCCCGAGTGTGGCCTTCAGGCCGGCCCTCCATGTGAACTATGGCGAGACGGTCTTGCCGATGAAGGACGGGCTGCCGAAGCTGAAGGACTTCCCGGCGGAGCTGGGCGGGTCCGGAGCGATGCTTCCCGAGTAGGCATGGGAAGGGGCCGTCGCCACTGCAGCCGTGGTCCGGCTTGATCGTGGCGGCGGCCCCATGCGACCATCTGTCCTCGGCGTGGAGGACCATCACATGTGCCGAGCCATCAAGACGCTGCATAACTTCAAGCCGCCGGCGACGGAGGAGGAGATCCGCGCCTCGGCTCTCCAGTTCGTCCGCAAGCTCAGCGGCTTCACGCGGCCCTCGAAGACCAACGAGCAGGCCTTCAACCGCGCGGTCGAGGATGTCGCGCGGGTGGCTCATGACCTGCTCGATTCCCTGGTGACGACGGCCCCGCCCCGCGATCGCGATGTCGAGGCCGCCAAGGCCCGCGCCCGATCGGCGGAGCGGTTCCGCCACACCTCCGCGGGGTGACGGCCCAGCGCGCGCGGCTCGGCGACGGGCGCCTCCATCTTAATCACGGACCCATCGATCTGATCATCGAGGCCTTCGGCGAGAAGGCCGAGATCGAGGCGGCCTATGAGCAGGCCTGGGCCCGCTTTCCTTCGATCCTGCCCGAGCTCACACGTGAGCTTCCGATCCTGCGCCGGCCCATGGGCGAGGCGATGCCCGCGCTCGCAGGGCCGGTCGCCCGGCGCATGGCCGAGGCGGTTTGGCCCTTCCGCCGCCGCTTTATCACCCCCATGGCTGCTGTCGCCGGCGCGGTGGCGGAGGAGATGCTGGCAGCACTCATCGCCGGGCGGCGCCTGGCGAAGGCCTATGTCAATGACGGCGGCGATATCGCGCTTCATCTCGGACCCGGCGAGCGTTTCACGGCCGGCATCGTCGCCGAGCTGGAGGCTCCGGCCATCGCCGGGCAGGCCGAGATCGCGGCGAGCGATGCCGTGCGCGGCATCGCCACCAGTGGCCGGGGCGGGCGGAGCTTCAGCCTCGGCATCGCCGACGCAGTGACGGTGCTGGCGGCGAGCGCCGCCGCGGCCGATGCCGCCGCGACCATGATCGCCAATGCCGTCGATCTCGATCATCCCGCCATCGCGCGCCGCCCCGCTGCGAGCCTCGACCCCGATAGCGATCTGGGCGATCTGCCGGTGACCGTCGGCGTCGGCGCGCTGTCACCCGACGATGTGGCCGCGGCACTCGATGCGGGCCGGGCGCGGGCGCTGGAATATGCCCGTGCTGGACTTATCCTGGCCGCGATGCTGCAATTGTGCGGTGAGCGACGAATTGTGAGTGCCGATGGATATTCTCATCCGCAAGTTTCATTCCACCCTTGACGAGATCTTCCATGAAGGCGGCCCGAAGCCGGCGCGCCCCTTGCGGCGCGCCGCCCTTCTGGCCGTGATCCACAATCCCTATGCCGGGCGCTATGAGCCCGACATCCTGCCGATGATGGAGAGCCTGAACGGGCTCGGCGTCGAGATGGCGGGCCGTCTTGTCGCTCTGCTGGGCGGCGATCCGAAGGCGGTCGAAGGCTACGGCAAGGGTGCCATCGTCGGCGCGGCCGGTGAGCTCGAGCATGGCGCCCTCTGGCACGTGCCCGGCGGCTATGCCATGCGCCGGGTTCTGGGCGAGGCGAAGGCCATCGTGCCCTCGGCCAAGAAGGTGGGTGGGCCGGGCGCGCGGCTCGACGTGCCGGTGACTCATATCAACGCCAGCTATGTGCGCAGCCATTTCGACGCCATGGAGGTGGGCCTCCCCGACGGGCCCCACGAGGACGAGCTGCTGCTGGCGCTGGTGATGACGTCGGGCCCGCGCATCCATGCGCGGGTCGGCGGGCTCAAGGCCTCCGAGATCAAGGGAGAGGATGGATTGCGATGAAGGCCGATATCCGCAAGATCGTCGTCACCGTCGAGGAGACCCGGCGCGAGATGGGCAAGGAGGTGAGCCCGCCGACGCGCAAGGCGGTGGCGGCGGCCGTGATCAAGAACCCCTTCGCCGGGCTCTATGCCGAGGACCTCGAGGATTTGATGGCGATCGGCGAGGAGCTGGGCGGCCTGCTTGGCGAGAAGGCGGTGGCAGCACTCGGCGTCAGCCCCCACGACATCGAGAGCTACGGCAAGGCGGCCATCGTCGGCGAGAAGGGCGAATGGGAGCATGCCGCCGCCATCCTCCATCCGCGCCTCGGCAAGCCTCTGCGCGCCGCGGTGGAGAAGGGGGCGGCGCTGGTGCCATCGGCCAAGAAGATCGGCGGGCTGGGTGCAGCCATCGACGTGCCGCTCGGCCACAAGGATGCCGCCTTCGTGCGCAGCCATTTCGACGCGGTGGAGATCCGCATCCCCGACGCGCCGCGGGGCGATGAGATCGTCGTGGCGGTCGCCGTCACCGATAGCGGCCGGCCGCTGCCGCGGGTGGGCGGGCTGCAGAAGAGCGAGATCAAGGGCGAGGACGGGCTAAGGTAGGCTCGCAGCTCGCCGGGCGCCTTCGCCCAAAGGCAAAGGGGCGGCGGAGATTTCCGCCGCTCCTTTCGACATGCGGATTTTCCCTCAGTTGCTGGTCGGGTTCGGATAGATCACCGGGCAGGTCGAAGACGAGTTCGACGGCAGATTCGGATAGTAGCACTGCCCGCCCGAGGCGCTGTCCGGGGAGACCGTTGTGTTCAAGAACAGGCTCGTCCAGTCCGGCCCGCTGGGATTCGCCGTCGTCGGGAAGGACGTCGGCGCCGGGCGGTTGGGCGGGCCCAAGGCGGTGGGGTTATAGGGGGCGGTTTGAAAGCCGCTGGGCAAAGTGAAGGCGAAGCCGTAGGCGCCATCCGGCGGGAAGTCCAGATCCTTGACCGCCCATTTGCTGCAGGCCTGCTGGCATTGGTTGTAGAGCGGATCGGTGCTCGCGAGGGTACAACCGCAGGAAGTGTCGCTCGCCGTGCAGAAGCTGCTCGGCAGGCAGAGGCCGTTGGCTGGCGAGGCCACAATGTCGGTAAGAGCGCTGAAGTTGGTCGTGACCGTGAGGATGCCGGCACTGTAGTTCTGGATCCAGCCAGTGGGCAGTTTGCCGGCGCCCATGAGGGTCACGTTGCTCTTGTTCAGCGGCCAGCCGGCAGGGTAGATCCTGACCCCCTGCAGTTGGGTGCTCGGGTCGAAGTTCGCACCGACATAAACCTGGATCGTCTGCGTGGTGTCCGGCTTCGCGTAGAGGAAATAGACGTAGTAGGTCTGGCTGGGCTGGAAGACGTTCACGTATGTGCAGTTCGTCTGCGAGGCGGGGCTGCAAGCAGGCTGGGGGGAGTTGGCGTTGAACAGCTCGCTGACCTGCTGATCCGCGCCCACCGCCGTGTCGAGGTAGTAAGTGCCGTTGTTTGCCGTCATCGTGCTACGCTGGTCGCTTGACTCGCCACCCATCCGCACGAAGGGCCAACGGCAAGCGGTGGAGGTCGTCCCCGCACTGCAGCTGTCCGTGGTGTTCCAATACATCCACTCGCCCGTGGAACTGGCTTTGGACCCGGCGAGGTATTGGCGGTAGAGGGGAATGCCATAGCAGTTCGGCTGGGAGCACTGGTTGCCCCAACTGGAAACTGAGAAGCTGCCGCAGGCGGGATCCTGAAGTCCGTTGACGCCGCATTGGGAATAGACCGCCATCGTTACATACTCATAGGGGCTGGTGATGGCGGTGGTCGGCGTGGGCGGCGGCGTGGACTGGCAGGCAAGCGACGGCGTCACGCCGATATCCGAGAGGCACTGATCCGTCTGTACCGGCGCGGTGAAGAAGGAGGTTGGATTGACCGAGACCGTGCCGGTCGTACTACTCGGAGTAGCCCCATAGTTGTTGATCAGCCCTGTCAGGCTTCCGTCATCGTCGCTGAGCTCGGTCTGCCGGTCGATATCGGTGAAGCTGGTGAACATGGTGTTCGAAACGGGGCCGCCGTTGATGGAACAATAGTCCTGCCCCACCGCCGTTTTGTCCTCGATATAGCTGCCGTAGTCGAACAGGGCATCGATGACGTAATGCCGGATATCGACATTGGCGAAGAACAGATTGATGGAATGGAAGCTGGGCGGATAGAAGAAGCCGTTCGGCTGCTTCCAGCCGATGGCCGCATTGGGCAGATAGCAGCTGCTGGCACTGCCAAGTCGCACGCCGGGCGTGAGACTGTACAGGCAATAGGTCCCGTTGGGGGGACCCTGGCCATTGCCACAGGCTGCCGTCGGGATGTCGAGATAGATGTTGGAATCCTGGTAGGCCGGGCCGTCATAGATGTTGAACAGGCGCTGGCCTGTCCCGAAATTGCTGAGCGGAAAGCTCACCCCCTCGGCGGAGTTGATGCAGGACAACGCCGGCGGGATCCCGCCGGACGCATTGTCGCATGTCAGGTTGCCCGTCAGTCCGTTCATGAAGGGGCTCGCATTCGAGACGTAAGGATTTGCGGGGTAGCCGTTGCTCGGCGCCTGGGTGTAGCCCGCGAAGATGCTGTCACGGATCAGCTTCCAGCCTCCCGTGATGGAGGATGACCGCGTGTAGTCGCCGCCGCTAACGAAGGTGATGCCCGCGGTTTGAACATCGGTCAGCACGCTGTTGACGACCAGAAACCAGTTGGGCCGCAGCCAGATGGCCGCGAAGTTCTGCTCCGCCCAATGGAAGGATGAGGTGAAGTGATCCAGCACCGTCACCGCGCAGTTGGTTTCATTGGGAGGATTGCTGCAGACTGAACCCCCCGGCCCGGACGGCGGGACGCCCGAGATGGACGAGCAATCCAGCCCGGTCGTCGGCGATATCGGGCACAGGGTCGCGATGCGCGAGCCGCCGCCGACATAGGGGTAGTATGCGGTTCCGTTCGCCGGCATGTTCGACACGCCGTTGGTGGGGATCGTCGGTGCGGGTGCGAAGCCCTTGACGCCCAGTATGTCGTCGCCGAAATTCTCACTCTGACCGGGAAAGTCGATCCCGAAGCATTGGGTGACCTGCGCGACGGTCTGGAAGGAATTCATCGCCGATGTCGCGTAGTTGCCGTAGAACCGCTTCAGCGGCGTGATACCGGTATTGGGTATGCTGTTCTGCAGCCCGGCATAGCTCGTGGTCGCGGTCGACGCAGTCGGCGAAGTATTGGTCAGGCTGGGCCACTTCATCTCGGTGCCGAACCACTGGTTCGTCGCGCTCGGCACGTCAGGCATGTCGCTGTTCTGCGCCGGAACGAACCAATAGGCCGCGCCGCAGGAGCCGGCACCCGCCGCCATGTTGCCGACGAAGTCGTTCCAGCCATTGGTGATCCAGAACACCGTCGGTTGCAGGATGTCGCTGGCGAAGGGGAAGGCGTTGGGGCTGTAAGCCGTAATGGGCGTAGGTTTCTGTGGAGGCGGTGGAACAGGCACGAAATTCGGGCCCGCGGAGAAGATGCCCGGCACCATCCGCGGATTCTGTGGGTTGGCGACCGCGGCCCGGGCGAAGATGCCGAGATTCGAATAGAACTTGTTGTCGGTCTCGGTTGCATTCTCGAGGAAAAAGCCGTGGCCGATGGATTTCCACCCGATATTGCGCTGGAGCAACACGCCCTGGGTCGAATGCACCGTGATCCAGCGGGTCATGGATTCGTTGATGACGGAATCCTTGATGAAGGTGCCGGCCGGTACCTGGCGGGCCATGTGGAAGTGGACGGGATAGTGACCGAGCTTGCCGCCCTGGCCCAGGCTCACGAACTCGACGCCCTGGACCTGGACCTGCTTGAAGCCCTGGCGGAAGATCGTATGTCCGCCAAACTAGCTTTCGTGACTGTCCGCGACCGTCCGTAACTATCGGTGCTATAAGCCTATTTCTCACTCGTCTTGTCTGGACACGTTCGCCGTTGATCATCATAATACGCTGACTATTTGTGGGTCAATTTGCGAGTCGGTTCTGGGCAGCCATGGTGAGAAGATGGCACGGGTAATCGGTAGACTGAACCCGTTGGCGGTGGCGCGGGCCAAAAAGCCAGGGCTCCATCCCGATGGCGGCGGCCTATACCTCCAGATCACGAAACCGGGGTCAAATCCTGGCTCTTCCGCTTCATGCTCAATGGGAAGGCGCGCGCCATGGGCCTCGGCCCGGTAGCGGACGTGAGCCTCGCCCACGCGCGCGGCTTGGCCGGCGCGTGCCGCCGGCAACTGCAGGAGGGCGTGGATCCGATCGAGGCCCGCAGGGCGCAGCGGACGGCTGCGCAGCTCGAGGCCGCCAATGCGATCACCTTCCAGCAGTGCGCCGAGGCCTACTTCGCCGCCCACAAGCCCGGGTGGCGCAGTGCCAAGCATGCCAGGCAATGGACCAGCACGCTCAAGGCCTACGCCTATCCGGTCTTCGGCGCTCTGCCCGTGCAGCAGATCGACGTTGCACTGGTCATGAGGATGCTGGAGCCCATCTGGACCGCCAAAACCGTAACTGCAGGCCGGGTGCGCGGCCGAGTCGAGGTGATCCTCGATTGGGCGGCAACGCGCGGTTATCGCCGCGGCGAGAACCCGGCCCGGTGGAAAGGGCATCTGGAAAACCTCCTGCCGAAGCGCTCCAAGGTCAGCAAAGTCAAGCACCACCCTGCCTTGCCCTATCGGGAGATCGGCACTTTCATGGCCGCCCTCCGGACCGAGGAGGGCGCCGCAGCGCAGGCCCTGGAGTTCACCATCCTGACGGCCGCGTGCACCAGCGAAGTCACCGGCGCCCGGCGGGGCGAGCTCGCCAGCGAGGCGAAGATCTGGACGGTCCCCGAAGGCCGGACCAAGGGCGAGAAGGAACACAGGGTCCCGCTATCGGCGCCAGCAAGCATCATCGCCAAGCACATGCTCGAGTTAGACGGGGCCGAGTTCATCTTTCCGGGCGGCAGGGCCAAGAAGCCTCTCAGCGAGAATGCCATGTTGGCACTCCTGGAGCGCATGGGCCACAACGACATCACCGTTCACGGCTTCCGGTCGACGTTCCGCGACTGGGCGGCCGAGCAAACGAACTACTCACGCGAGGTCGCCGAAACGGCGCTCGCTCACGTCATCGAGGACAAGGTTGAGGGCGCCTACCGACGCGGCGACCTGTTCGAGAAGCGCCGCCGCCTCATGGACGAATGGGCGCGCTTCTGCGCCACGCCGGTGAAGAGCGGCAAGGTCGTGCCGATCCGGGGTGTAAGCGAGTAGACTGACACCGGCGGGGATAGGGTAGCTCCCGACACGACCGGCACCGCACCGGCCTTCCCCGTCGACTACCCTGTGGGCGCTTAAGCGGGGGCGCGCCAATGCGTGATTTCCTCCCGGAAGGCTACCTCGAACTCTATGAAGCTCTCGATCTCGTCGGAAGAGCAATGTTTGGAGACAGGTGGCTAGGGGTCCGTAGTTACAACTCCAATTACGACAAGACCGTCGAGAGTATGCCCTCAAACGTGAAAGAAGCGCAGCGCCGAGCCGAGGAGGATTACTCGCCCTGTCGCGACGCAACAGAGAAACTGCGGCGAATCCTCTATGGCAAGATGCCCGGTCATCGCAATGCCGTGCGGGCCACTTTGCTGGCCAGCACCGGCAAGATGATACCGATCAAGGCGGACGTTTGGGGCGCCGACGACGCCCTAAAGATCTTTCGCACAAGCCGGATCAAGTACAACAGCGGGAACAGCGACTTTGTACCGTTGAGCACGAGGGAGGCCGCCGGGATCATCGAGGGACGTATCATCATCTCACGGCGAGATCTCGAAAGCCGTCTTGGCTTAGCCGGTAAGCCGCCCAGGCGGCGCGCGGCACCGCAGCAGGAAGCCGCTGCTCAAGCTCTCGGGGATCTCTGCGGCGAGCCGAGCAACTGGCCAGGGGCTAGCATGCAGCTTCTCAAGCGAGTGAACAGGTGGCTAGAGGAGCGAAAGCTTGGGTCGGTCAGCATGGCCACCCTCAAACGCGCCACCAGTCGCAAGTAGCAAGCAGCAGCCAGAGGGCTGTTTGATCTTATCTGAGCTCAGATGAGCTCATCTGAGCCTATCTGATTCTCGAAATCCAAGTCGCCCCCATGGTCAACTTGCCTTCATTCGCGATCACCCGCCTGCGTTTCGGCGGACGGACAGGAGTCAGGATCGATGACCACCATTCCCTTCGCTCA
>DATFRE010000393.1:0-8496 GCA_035263545.1 Dongiaceae bacterium | reverse complement strand
TGTTACGGTTTCATGGCAGAATTGGGAAGGGACGATAGGAGCGGTGGATATTCCGGCCGGGGGTCCCGTTGCGCATTGAAATCCCTGGATTATTTTATGTTGGCGCCTCGCGGCCTGTTAGCCGGTCATTAATCCATCGGGAGAACCGCAATACCGTGCTAGCCTCCGTTACGCGTTGGGGGTGCCTATGAGACGAGCCATCGATCCCGAGGTCCTGCGCCGGGTGGTGGGCGACGATGCCCTGCTGATCCGCGAGGTGATCGAGGATTTCGTGCCGGCGGCGCGATCCGGGATCGCCGAGATTCGCGCCGCAGCACTGCAGGCGGTCGCCGCCGAAGTGAAGCTTGCGAGCCATAAGCTCAAGGGCTCCTCCACCCTCGTCGGCGCAAGTGCCCTCACCGAGATCTGCGCCAAGCTCGAGGCCGCGTGCGATGAAGCCGACTGGCCGACGATCGAGGGGTTGCTGCCTCGACTGGATGGCGTCATGGGCGATGTCGAGGCGTCCGCGGCGGCGTTCCTGAATTCCGAGGCGTGCTAGACCGGACTAGCTTCCACCCGCCGCACACTTGCGTGTCGCGATCTGCCAGCTATTGCCCCAGGAGTCCTGGATCATCGCACGCCGGTCGCCATAGGGCGTGTCCAGGGGAGCCTCGATGGAGCGGGCGCCGAGTTCGATCGCTCGCGCATATGCGCGGTCCGCATCGGCGACATAGACGTAGAGAAATGCCGGCCATGCCTCCCGCTGGTCGCCGCCGTCGCTGATCATGATCACAGAATCGCCGATCGTGATCTCGGCGGGTGCGCCGGCGCGGCATTCGCCCCGGGCATCGAAGACCGCCCGCAGAAATGCTGCCAGCCCGGCGACATCACGGGTCACGATCCGCGGCGTCACGCTATGCCAGCCTGCTGGTTGAAATCCGCTCATCTGCGGGCCCGCCCTCAGCCGCCGATCGAGACTCCGACCAGATGGCCGATGCCGTAGGTGACCGCGGCGGCGGCAAAGCCGATCAGGAGCTGGCGCAGCGCCGATATCATCAGACCGCGGCCGGTGAAGAGCGACGTCCCACCGCCGATGAGAACCAAAGCGAGGCCGCTGGCGGCGAGGCTCGCCAGCAAAGCGGGCACGCCCGAGAGCCAGAAGAAGGGCGCGACCGGAAAGATCGCGCCGGCGGCAAAGAGACCGAAGGAGGAGGCCGCTGCGGTCCAGGGTGAGCCGCCCAGTTCGGCGGGATCGATTCCGAGCTCTTCGCGGACGAGGGTATCGAGCGCCGTCTCCTTATTGGCCATCAGGCGGTCGGCAAGCTCGCGGGCCTCCGCCTCGCCCAGCCCCTTGGCCTGGTAGATCAGGACCATCTCCTCCTTCTCCTCATCGGGCATGCGGGCGAGCTCATCGGCCTCGATATCGATCTGGCGCTGGTTCAGCTCGCGCGAGCTGGTGACCGAAAGCCATTCGCCCAT
The DNA here is from genome assembly GCA_035263545.1 of Dongiaceae bacterium. Classification (GTDB taxonomy): domain Bacteria; phylum Pseudomonadota; class Alphaproteobacteria; order Dongiales; family Dongiaceae; genus DASXQK01. Next base: position 7,038 of record DATFRE010000393.1, on the reverse strand, counting down.
CGCCATGGAGCAGGCGCCGGCGACGAGCCCCGCCAGGCCCGTCAGCAGGATCGCGCGGGAATCCGCGGCGGCGCCCGCCACGCCCATCACGAGGCTGAGATTGGAGACGAGGCCGTCATTCGCCCCCAGCACCGCAGCGCGCAGCGCATTGCCGCCCATGCGGTGACGCCCCTCGAGCCGCGCCAGCGCGCCGCCGGAAACACCGCCCGGCAGGGAATCCACCACCGCCTGGACGACCCGGTTGTGGGAGCGCTCCGCCATATGCAGCCCGCCCGCCACGGCTTCCTTCTGCTTGTCGTATTGCCGGCTGTCGCGCCTTTCGAAATCGCTGATGGTCGGCAGCACGAATTGGGGGCCCAGGCGACGGGCGAGCCAGGCGAGCATGCGGGTCCGCCAGCCTGGCTGAAGCCGGCCGACATTTGCCCCGACTTGGCCGAGCTGCTTGCGCCAGAACTCCGCATGGGCCTCTTCCACTGCCGAGAGACGGCGATAGACCTCGCTCAGATGCGGATCCTTCTCGGCCTCGGCGAGGGCGCGATAGAGCGAGGCGCCGTCGACCTCGCCCTGGAGATTGGCCCGGTAACGGCTGGCGGCGTCCTTGTCGTCCATGCTGATCCCCTCTTAACACCGCATCGTGGTGGCGGCCATAGATCACAAAGTTGCGTCTGCTGTGCGCAAGCGTCCATGCCATACTCGCGCCCGCGCGCGGGGATACCGGATCTCAGGAAGAATGGAGGAAGTCGTGGGCAAGTCGATCGAGCTGAAGGCCAAGGACGGGTTCACCCTGGCGGCTTACCGGGCCGACCCCGCGGGCAAGCCGAAGGGTGGTCTCGTGGTGATTCAGGAGATCTTCGGCGTCAACCATCACATGCGCAATGTGACCGACCGTTTTGCAGCATCCGGCTATGCCGCGGTGGCCCCGGCCCTGTTCGATCGCGCCAAGCGCGGCGTCGATATCGGCTATGACCCCGCCTCCATCGAGATCGGGCGCAATCTGCGCAGCGAGGTCAAGCTCGAGGATACGCTGCTCGATCTCCAGGCCGCCATCGACAGCCTCGAGGGCACCGGCAAGATCGGCGTCGTCGGCTATTGCTGGGGCGGGTCGCTGGCCTTCCTGGCTGCCACCCGGCTCCAGGGCATCTCCGGCGCCGTCGGCTATTACGGCGGCATGATCGCCGAGCATGCCAAGGAGAAGCCCAAAGTCCCGGTGATGCTGCATTTCGGCGAGCAGGATCAGGGGATACCCATGAGCGATGTGGAGAGGGTCAAGGCCGCGCGGCCGGATGTGAAGATTTTCACCTATCCCGCCGGCCATGGCTTCTCCTGCGACGAGCGGGGAAGCTTCCACAAGGCGAGCCACGAGCAGGCCCTCGAGCGCACCATGGCCTTCTTCAAGGAGCATGTGGGGTAGGTCGCTAACACCTTCCCTCTCCGGCTTCCGTAATCTTCCCTCTCCCGCGCTTTGAAGCGGGAGAGGGTTGAAGGGTCAGGCTGGCGCCGGCTCCGCCTGCTTCGCCTCGACGGAACCGAGTTCGGCGACGGGGATGTGGCAGCGGATATGGTGGCCGCCATCCGCCTCGATCAGCGCCGGCTCCTGGCTTTCGCAGATTGCGCCGAGCTTGCGCGGACAGCGGGTGTGGAACACGCAGCCGCTGGGCGGATGGATGGCGCTGGGAATCTCGCCCGAAAGCCGGATGCGTTCGCGGCGCTGGCCGTCAATAGAAGGAACGGCAGAGAGCAGCGCCTCGGTATAGGGGTGGTGAGGGCCCGAGAAGACCCGCTCCGCCGGCCCGATCTCCATCAGCCGGCCGAGATAGAGCACCGCGATCCGGTCGGAGAGATAGCGCACCACGCCCAGATCGTGGGAGATGAAGACATAGCTCACCCGGCGCTCGGCCTGCAGATCGGCGAGCAGATTCAGGATCGCGGCCTGGACCGAGACGTCGAGAGCCGAGGTCGGCTCGTCGCAGACGATGACCCGGGGATCGCCGGCGAAGGCTCGCGCGATGGCGACGCGCTGCTTCAGCCCGCCGGAGAGCTGCTTCGGCCGCATGGCGAGGTAGCGGTCCGCCAGGCGCACCGCCCGGGTCAAAGCGAGGAGCCTCGCCTTGCGCGCCGCCCGCGGCACGCCGGCCAGCTTCGAGAGCGCCCGGCCGACGAGATGACGCACGGGATGGGAGCGGTTCAGCGCCGAATCCGGATTCTGGAAGACGATCTGCACCGCCTTGATCTGAGTCTGGGAGCGCTCTTTCGTGCGCCCCGGCAATGCCTCCCCGTCGAGTTCGATGAGGCTGCCCTGGTCGGGCGCATGGAGGCCCAGCAGCATCTTGGCGAAAGTCGTCTTGCCGCTGCCGGATTCGCCCACGAGCCCCAGGGTCTCGCCGGGCCAGAGGTCGAGAGAGATATCGACCAGCGCGCGCAGCGCGTGATGGCCGGTGGTGAAGCTCTTCGTCACCTTGCGGGTGCTGAGGATGGGGCGATGGCCGCGATCGATCACGAGCGGCGCCGCCAGGTCCGAGGGCGTTGCCCGCGGCAGCGAGGGGGCCTTGTCGTGGTAATGGCAACGGCTGCGGTGATTGCCGAGCTCGATCAACGCCGGCTCGACCTTGCGGCAATGATCGTCCGCCAGCACGCAGCGCTCGGCGAAGACGCAGCCGGCGATGGCGGCCCCCGGCGCAGGGAGAAAGCCCGGAATCGTGTCCAGGCGGCCATGATCCTTGCGCCGGCCGCGCCGCGGCAGGCAGCGCAGCAGGCCGACGGTGTAGGGATGGCGTGGCGCGTGGAAGACCTCGCTCGTCGTGCCCTCCTCCACCAGCCGTCCGGCATAGAGCACACCGACGCGATCGCACATGCGGGCGATGACGCCGAGATTGTGGCTGATGAAGAGGACCGAGGTGGAATATTCCCCGCGCAGCCTGGCGATCAGGTCGAGGACCTCCGCCTCTACCGTGGCGTCGAGGCCGGTGGTCGGCTCGTCCAGGATCAGAAGCGTCGGATTGATCGCGATCGCCATGGCGATGGCGACGCGCTGCTGCATGCCGCCGGAGAGCTGATGCGGATAGCGCTCCATTACCGGGCCGGGATCGGCGATCTGGACGCGGCCCAGAATGGCCGCCGCCTGGCGGAAGGCATCGGCCTGACCCAAACCCTGGAGGCGGAAGACCTCGGCCACCTGGCGGCCGATGCGGATCGAGGGATTGAGCGCGCGTCCGGGGTCCTGATAGACCATGGAGACCGTATTCGCCCGGAGACCGCGCAGCTCCGCCTCGCGCAGCGAAAGCAGGTCACGGCCATCGACGGTGATGCTGCCGCTCGCGACCTTGCCGTTGCGCGGCAGATAGCGGACGGCGGCGAGTGCCGCGGTCGATTTGCCGCAACCCGACTCCCCCACCAGGCCATAGGCTTCGCCCCGCCCGATGGTGAGGCTGAGCCCGCGGAGCACCCGGCGGTCGCGCCCGCGCACCCGATAGGCAACGTCGAGCTCGCTGAGCACGAGGGCCGCGCTCGAGCCGGTCGATGCCGGAGCGGCGAGGGGCCGGCTCATGTATCGAGCGCTCCCTGGATGCCGTCGGCCAGCATGTTGACTCCGACCACGAGGGAGGCGATGGCGAGAGCGTCGAACAGCACGGTCCACCAGTAGCCGCCGGCGATATAGGAATAGCCGTCGGCGATGGCGAGGCCCCAATCGGCCGAGGGGGGCTGAATGCCGAAGCCGATGAAGCTGAGCGTGGCCACGGCGAAGATCGCGTAGCCCAGACGGACGGTCGACTCCACCAGGATCGGCGGCATCACATTGGGCAGGATCTCGACGAACATGATGTGCAGCGCGCTCTCGCCGCGCAGCTCCGCCGCCGCGACATAGTCGAGCTCGCGCTCCGACAGAACCGCGGCACGCACTGTGCGGGCGATGATGGGGGCGAAGACAACGCCGATCACCACCACGACCGTCGTGTTGGAGGTGCCGAGTGCGACCAGGGCCAGCAGCGCGATGATGACCAGCGGCAGGGCCAGGAAGGCATCGACGACACGCCCGATGGCATCGTCGATGAAGCCGCGGAAATACCCGGTCACCAGGCCGAGTGCCGTGCCGAGGATCGTGCCGAGAATGGTGGCGAGCGGCGCGATGGAGAGGATGTCGCGCGAACCGACGATGACCCGCGAGAAGATGTCGCGGCCCAGGCTGTCGGTGCCGAACCAGTGATCGGCCGACGGGCCGTCGAGGGAGTTCAGCAGATCGTCGGCATAGGGATCCTGGGGTGCCAGCTGGTTGCCGAACAGCGCGCAAATGATCCAGAAGCCGACGATGATGACCCCGGCCATGAAGGTGCCGGAGCGCAGCAAGACGCGAAGCCGCTCCTTTCGCGGGCTCGAAGCGCTGCGGGCGCCGGGAGCTTCCTCGGTGGCGGCGCTCATTCGCTGGCTCCGAAGCGGATGCGCGGATTGAGGAGCGAATAGGCCGTATCCGCCGCCAGGGTCGCGATGGTGTAGATGATGCCGATGGTGAGGATGCCGGCCTCCAGCATCGGGAAATCCTTGCCGCGGGCGGCGGTGAAGATGAGGCTGCCGATCCCCTGATAGTGGAACAGCACCTCCACCACCACCAGGCCGCCGATGAGATAGCCCACCTGGGTCGCGATCACCGTGATGGTGGGCAGCAGCGCATTGCGCAGCACATGACGCCAGATGACCGTCCGCCGCGGCAGGCCCTTCAGCACCGCCGTTCGGGTGTAGTCGGCATCCAGCGCCTCCACGGTGCCGGCCCGCGCCATGCGGGCGATATAGCCGAACAGCACCAGGATCAGGGGCATCGAGGGCAGGAGGAGATAGTAGATCTGGGTCAGCGGGCCGGAGCCCTCGGGCCAGCTCGCCGTGATCGGCAGCCAGTCGAGCCAGATCCCGAGGATCAGGATCAGCACGATACCCGAGACGAATTCGGGCACCACCGTGGCCGAGAGACCCACGATGCTGATGATCCGGTCGAGGGGCCGGCCGACATGGAGAGCCGCGACGACGCCGCCCAGGATGCCCAGTGGCACCACGAGGGCGAAGGCGACGGCGCCCAGCAGGGCGGAATTGGCCAGCGCCGTGCCCATGAGCGGGGCGACCGGAACCCTGAGCGTGAAGGACATGCCCATATCGCCGGTCACGAAATGGCTGATCCAGTCCCAGTACTGGACGAGGAGAGGCCGGTCGACGCCGAGCTGATGGTTCAGGTTCGCCACCGCCCGCGCATCGGCGAGCGGCCCGAGGATGGCGCGGCCCACGTCACCCGGCAGGAGCTGACCGCCGGCGAAGACGATCACGCTGAGCAGCCAGAGCGTGATCAGCGAGAGCATCAAGCGTTTCGCCAGAACTCCGACTAGCGCCACCGCGGCCCCTCCCCGCGGCCCCGCGGCGCCCGGCGCGCCGCAGGCATCTCTACGAGATGATCAGGTAAGCGAGGCACGGGCCAGGAAGAGCTGCGCCATCGCGGTCGCCTGAGCGCCGGCGACCTTCTTCGACGTCGCGGTCAGGAAGTCATAGAAGTAGCTGATGATCACCGGCGATTCGTCGAGCAGGAGCCGTTGGATGTCGCCGGCGATCTTGCGCTGCGTCTGGAGGTCGACGGCGGCGATGTATTTGGCGACCAGGGCATCGTAGTCCTTGTTCTTGAAATGCGCCGCGTTCCAGGTTCCGTCGCTCTTGAAGGGGGCGCTCAGCACCACATTGGGAACGCCCCGATGGCCATAGTCGGTTATGCCCATGATCGAGTCGAGCCAATCGGACTGCCCGTAGACGGCCTTGCCGTAATAGGCGTCCTGGCTCTCGACATTGAGCTCCATGTCGATGCCGATGGCCTTGACCGCATTCTGAAGGATGACGGCGTATTCCGGGATCTCGAGATACTTCTCCGTCGTCAGCTTGATCTTGAAGCCGTTGGGGAATCCGGCGGCGGCCATGAGCTGCTTGGCGGTGGCGATGTCGCGGTGGCGCTGCGGCACTGTCTTGTCGGTCGAGGGGAAGACCGGCGCGAAGGGGCTGTCATTGCCGAGATCGGTGCGGCCGCGGAACAGGCCCTTGGCGAGCTTGACCCGGTCGAGGGTCAGCGCGATCGCCCGGCGGACCCGCTTGTCGGTGAGGGGCGCCACGTCATTGCGCATATGAACCTGGGTATGCGCGCTCGACTTGATGCTGAGGATGTTGATGTTCGGATCGTTCAGCAGCGCGATGCCCTGGAGCACCGGCAGCTGGTTGATGACGTCGACCTGCCGGCCCTGCAGCGCCAGGACCTGGGGCTGCATGTCGGCATAGAAGGTGAACTCCGTGCGCGACGGCAGGGCCTTGGGACCCCAATAGTCGTCGTTACGGGTGAAGGAGGCGCCGGCCTTGGGGGTGTATTTGTCGAGCTTGAAGGGCCCCGTGCCGTTGAAGGTCTTCTCGAAATCCCCGGCATAGTCCGCCGGCAGGATGATGGCGTTGTAATTGTCCGAGGAGACGTAATAGGGGAAGTTGCCGTTGGGCGCGTCGAGATGGAACTCGACCGTCTGGTCATCGACCTTGCGGGTGCCGCCCTTGGACAGCACGCCCGAGAAGGCGGAGAGCGCGTTGGAGGAGTTCTTCGGATCCGCCAGCCGGTCGATGGTCGCGACCACGTCATCGGCGGTCATGGTCTTGCCGTTGTGGAACTTGACCCCCTTGCGCAGCTTGAAGGTCCAGACGCTGCCGTCCTGGTTGGGCTTCCAGCTTTCGGCGAGGACCGGGCGCAGCCGGAGATCCGCTCCCGAATTGGCGAGGAACTCGCCGGTCTGCTGCAGCATCAGCAGGCAGCCGGTATCCGCCACGGTGACCGGATCGATAGCCGCGGCCGGGGTGGTGGTGGCGATCCGGATCGTGCCGCCCGGCGTGGCGGCCCGCGCTTCGGGGAGCCAGAGCGGCGCGCCGAAGGCGCCCGCAAGCCCGGTCAGGAGCGGCAGCGACAAGCCGACCAGGCTGCCATGGCGCAGGAAGGCGCGCCGGTCGATATGCCCGGCAGCGAACTCGTCGATGATGTGGTTTTCG
>DATFRE010000392.1:0-2402 GCA_035263545.1 Dongiaceae bacterium | reverse complement strand
GCGGTGCTCTCGCCGATCGACGATGTCCGCGCCGGGGCCGCCTACCGGCGCGAAGCCGCACTGGTGCTGCTGCGCCGTACGCTGGAGAGCCTGGGAGAGCCCGCATGAGCCGCTTACACATGAACGGCGCCCGCATCGCCGTGGAGGCCGCCCCGTCGCGGCGCCTTTCCGAAGCGTTGCGCGAAGATCTGGGCCTGACCGGCACCAAGATCGGCTGCAATGCCGGGGATTGCGGCGCCTGCACCGTGCTGCTGGGGGGCGAGCAGGTCTGTGCCTGCCTGGTGCCGCTGGGCCAGGTCGAGGGCCGCGAGGTTGTCACCGTCGAGGGTCTTTCCGCCGGCGGGCATCTGAGCGCGCTCCAGGAATCCTTCCACCGGCATGGCGCCGCGCAATGCGGCATCTGCACCCCCGGCATGCTCATCGCGGCGGCGAGCCTCCTGCGCCGCAATCAGAAGCCCAGCCAGGGGGAGGTGGAGGATGCCATCGGCGGGGTGCTCTGCCGCTGCACCGGCTATCGCAAGATCGTCGAGGCGATTCTCGATCTGGGCGCGATCGCAGCAATGCCGATGCCGGCCGCGGGGGAGGCGGTGGGCGCGCGCATCGCCAAGCTCGACGGCATCGCCAAGCTGACCGGTGCCGAGCGCTTCGGCGCCGATGCCTTTCCGGCCGATTGCCTGTGGCTGCGCGTCATCCGCTCGCCCCATGCCAGCGCCCGCTTCACCCTCGGCTCCTTCGAGGCCCTCCACCGGCGCCATTCGGGCCTGGCGCTGGTGCTGAGCGCGGCGGATGTGGCGAACAACGGCTACGGCGTCTATCACGACATCAAGGACCAGCCGGTCCTGGCGCCCGGCCGGGCGCGTTATCGCGGCGAGGCGGTGCTGGCCCTGGTTGGCGACCGCTCGACGGTCGAGGCCATTACCGAGGAGGAGCTGCCCATCGACTGGCAGGTGGAGACCCCCATCCTCGAGCCGGAGGCGGCGCTGATTGCGGGTGCGGGGGTTCTGCACGATTTCCGCCCCGACAATGTCCTGGTGCGGGGTTTCCTCAGGAAAGGCGATCCCGCTGCGGCGATGGGCCTCGCCGCGGCGGTGGCCGAGGGCTTCTTCGAGACCGGCTTCGTCGAGCATGCCTATATCGAGCCCGAAGCCGGCTATGCCCGCCGGGTGGGCGATCGGATCGAGATCTTCGCCTGCACCCAGACTCCCTATATGGACCGCGACGAGACGGCGCTCGTCTTGGGCTTCAACCGCGCGCGCATCCGCATCATCCCTTCCGCCTGCGGCGGCGGCTTCGGCGGCAAGCTCGACCTCTCGCTCCAGCCGCTGATCGCGCTCGCCGCCTGGAAGCTGGACCGGCCGGTGCGCTGCACCTATAGCCGGCCGGAATCCATGCGCAGCACGACCAAGCGCCATCCGGCAAAGATCCGCGCGCGCTTCGGTTGCGACGCGAAGGGCAGGTTGACGGCCATTGAATTCGAAGGAGATTTCAATACCGGCGCCTATGCCTCCTGGGGCCCGACAGTGGCCAATCGCGTGCCGGTCCACGCCACTGGTCCCTATGTGGTGCCCAATGCCCGCGCCGTGACCCGCGCAGTCTATACCAACAACCCGCCGGCGGGCGCCTTCCGCGGCTTCGGCGTGCCCCAGGCGGCCATCGCCCATGAGGCGCTGATGGACGAGCTGGCGGCGAAGCTGGGCATGGACCTGCTGGAGTTCCGCCATCTGAACGCGATCCGTGCCGGCGAGGAAACCGCCACCGGCCACCGCCTCGTGGCGAGCGCCGGGCTTGCCCAATGCCTGGAAGCCCTCAGGCCCCGCTGGCGGGCGGCGCGCGCGGCGGCGGAGCAGGCCAATCGCGCGCCGGGCCGGGTAAAGCGGGGCGTGGGCATCGGCTGCATGTGGTATGGCATCGGCAACACCTCGCTGGCGAACCCCTCGGCGATGCGCATCGGCCTGGGGGCCGATGGAGGCCTCACCCTCTATAACGGCGCCGTCGATATCGGCCAGGGCTCCAACACCATCATGACCCAGATCGCCGCCGATGCGCTGGGTGTGCCGGTCTCGGCCTTCCGCATCGTCATGGGCGATACGGACTGGACCATGGATGCCGGCAAGACTTCGGCCTCACGCCAGACCTTCGTCTCCGGCAATGCCGCCAGGGCGGCGGGGGAGGATCTGCGCCAGAAGCTGCTGCGCCTCGCCAATGTCGGCAGCGGTGCTGCGATCAGTCTCGGCCAGGGAAGGGTGGCGCTGAGCGAGAACGGGCGCGACCAGGTCGTCGAGCTCGCGCGCCTGCCGGCAGTGACCAAGGAGGGCGACGTGCTGGTGGGCGAGGGGCAGTTCGATCCACCGACCACGCCGCTCGATGCCGATGGGCAGGGAATCCCATATGCCACCTATGGC
>DATFRE010000391.1:0-5993 GCA_035263545.1 Dongiaceae bacterium | reverse complement strand
CGGGGCTTCTGCCCGTCATTTCTGCGCTACCACCGCCTCCGCCTCGATCTCGACCTCGTACTCCCCCACCAATGCCGCGCCCACCAGGGTGTTGGCCGGGCGGATATGGCCGAGATAGCGGCCATGGACCCGCGAGACGCCCTCCCATTGCGCGGGATCCCTGAGATAGATGCGGGTGCGGACGACGTCGTCGAGGCTGGCGCTCAGCGCGCTCAGGCTGGCGGCGATCTTGTCGAGGATGTAGACCGCCTGTCCCGCGCCATCGCCGGGGCAGACGACCGTGCCCGCGCCATGGGTCGCGGTGGTCCCGCTCACCAGGATGCGATCGCCGACGCGCAGCGCCCGGCTGTAGCCGGCGAGCGGCTCCCAGATGCTGCCGGTATCGATGCGCAGCCGCTCCGGGCGGCCGGGCACCGGCGTCGCCTTATAGACGCTGGGGAACTGCGCCAGATGGTGGGAGAGATCGCCCGAGGCGGTGAGATAGGGAGGCTTGCGATACTCGTCGCCGCAATCGCCGGGGAGGCGGGTCGAGCGGGCGAAGCCCTCCTCGAGAAGCCCCCTGTCCTCGGCATCGAGATCGAAGGTGAAGCAGCCGAGATTATCGGCGCGATGCTCGCTCTCGCCGAGCCGGGCACCGACGATGACGGCGGCCACCGCCGGCTGGTCCAGCACCCAGCGGGTCGCGACATTGGCGATGGAGACGCGATGCTTCTTCGCCACGCGATGGGCTGCGCCCAGGATCGCCTGCAGCGCGGCCCAGCCGCCGATCGCCGCGATGAAGCGCCGGTATTTCATCTTGCTCCAATCGGCGATGTCCGGCGCCGGGGGCTCGGGCCGGTCGAGCCAGCGCTCCGAAAGGAAGCCGCCGCCCAGCGTGCCATAGGCGAGGAGGCGGATGCCATGGGCGAGGCAGAATTGGCTCATCTCTTGGGCCGCGCGCCGGTCGAGCAACGAGAAGCAGACCTGGTTGGTCGCGATCCGGAAGCCCTGCTTGACCAGCACCCGGAGGTGATCGGTGTTGAAGTTGGTGAGGCCGAGATGGCCGATGCGCCCCTCGGCCTGGAGCTTCGACAGCTCACGCATGGCGTCGAGATAGGCGGGATGCTCGTACATCCACCAATGGAGCTGCAGCAGGTCGATGCGCTCCAGGCCCATGCGGTCGAGGCTGCGCCCAACGCCGGCGCGCACGGTCGCGGCCGTCATCGGGCCGGGCTCGGGGCACCATTTGGTGAAGGCGGTGGGCGGCTTGCCGCTGGGGCTCGCGACCTTGCCCTGGCACGCCAGCTTCAGGAATCGCCCGGTAATGATCTCGGCGCTGCCGTAGTGATCGGCCATGTCGAAGCTGTCGAAGCCGGCCTCGGCATAGCCGGCCAGATCCGCCGCACCCTTGTCGGGATCGAGGGTCCGCCCGTCGCGCTCCATATCGGCGACCTGCCAGAGGCCGGTCACCATGCGGCTGATCTCGAGATCGGGGGCGAGGCGAAAGCGCGGGGGGAGGGGGCTGGCCATGGGCTTCGCTGCTTGAGAAGGACGGCATCATTAGGTTGAATCCGCCCCGCCCGCAATCGGGCTCGGAGCTTCGGGTGAAGATCGGTCTCATCGTCAATCCCATCGCCGGCATGGGCGGCAGCGTCGCTCTCAAGGGGACCGATGGCGGCGCGATCCTGGCAGAGGCGCGCCGGCGCGGCGCCGAGGCTCTGGCGCCGGCCCGCGCGCGCCGGGCACTGGCCCGGCTTGCCGGCGCGCCGGTCGAGATTCTGGCGCCGCCGGGAATCATGGGCGGCGATGTGGCGTGTGCGGCCGGGCTCGATGTCGAGCCCCTCGCCGGCGACTGGCACGCGGAGACCACGGCAGAAGACACGCGCCGCGCGGCGGCAGAGCTCCGCGCGCGTGGCGCCACCCTCATCCTCTTCGCCGGCGGCGATGGCACGGCGCGGGACATCCTCGACGCGGCGGGCGGCGATCAGCCGATCCTCGGCATTCCGGCCGGGGTCAAGATGCAGTCCGCGGTCTTCGCCATCGGCCCCGAGGCTGCGGGCGAGCTCGCCGCTTTGCTGGCGCGCGATCGCGACGGCAGGATCGCGTTGCGCGAGGCCGAGGTCATGGATATCGACGAGGCCGCCTTGCGCGCCGGCTCTCTCGCGGCCCGGCTCTATGGCTATGCCCTGACACCCTTCGAGCGCCGGCTGATGCAAGGCCCGAAGACCGGCGGATCGAACGAAGACGCGGCGCTGGATGCGCTCTGCCGCGAGATTGCCGAGGAAATGGCGCCCGGGATTCTCTACATCCTCGGCCCGGGAACGACGACCCAGCGCGTACGGCATCATCTTGGTCTGGAAGGAAGCCTGCTGGGCGTCGACGCCGTGCTTGACGGCCGGCTCCTCGGCCGCGATCTCGCTTGCGCCGATCTCGCAGCGCTGGTGGCGAGATATCCCGCGCGCATCCTGCTCGGCATCATCGGCGGCCAGGGCTATACCTTCGGTCGCGGCAATCAGCAGATCGGGCCCGAGATCATCCGCAAGGTGGGCCGCGACGACATCATCCTGCTGGCGAGCCAGCAGAAGATCCTGGCGCTCGGCGAAAACCGCCTCCTCGCCGATACCGGTGACCCGGCGGTGGACGCCTGGCTCGCCGGCTATATCCGCGTCCGCCTGGCCCCGGGCCTCTCCACCATGATGCGCATCGACATCTGAGCTTCACTCACCGGCCGCCCCTCCACGCGTCATGGCAGGGCCGGACTCGCGGCGCGCACTCACTCAATCGTCATGGTCTCCTCGGGCTTGACCCGGGGAGAAGGCCGACCATCCATGTCGATCTGCAAGAACCACCGCAGCTGGCGAGCCTCGCTCTCCCCGCCGTCATGGTCGGCGAAGGCCGACCATCCACGAGTTCGTCTGCCGCGGATGCGGCATCGCCCGCTTGGGCCGCGGCAAGACGTGGATGCCCGGGACAAGCCCGGACATGACGAAGGGGAACACAACCCGACAGCAATGGCCCGATTGCAACGATCCGCCACCCGATGCAAGAATGCACGGCGCATACTTGACTGAGCCGATGCTACGGGCTTCGCAGCGCCAGGGAGGGTCAAGCCATTGAGATCGAACGAGTCTTCGGCCCATCCCTGGATGGCCAATTCGCTCGCTGACATCAAGCAGGCCATGCTGAAGGAGATCGGCGCGCCCTCCATCGAGGCGCTGTTCGAGCAGATCCCCGTCGCCCATCGCCTGAAATCGCCCCTCAAGCTGCCGCGCCAGCTCAAATCCGAGGCGGAGCTGAAGCGCCATCTGGTCTCGACGCTTGCGCGCAACGAGACCTGCGAGCGCAATCTCAGCTTTCTCGGCGCCGGCTGCTGGCAGCATCACGTGCCGGCGGTGGTCGATGAGATCGTCGGTCGTGCGGAGTTCCTGACCTCGGTCTGGGGCTCGCCGCAATCCGATCATGGCCGCAACCAGGCCTGGTTCGAATATGCGAGCCAGCTCGGCGAGCTGCTGGAGATGGATGTCGTCCAGCTCCCGGTCTATAGCTGGGGCTGCGCCGCGGGCCATGCGATCCGCATGGCCGCGCGCCTCACCGGCCGGCATGAGGTGCTGCTGCCGGCGCTGATCGATCCCGAGCGCCTCTCCGTCATCCGCAATTACTGCGAGCCGGTGGAGATGGCCCGGCATATCGATGTCGTCGCCCTCGGCCATGACAAGAAGACCGGCGGCATCGATCTCAAGCAGCTGAAGGCCAGGATCTCCGGGCACACCGCCGCGGTCTATCTCGAATCGCCCGGCTATCTCGGCCTCTTCGAGACCCGTGCCGCGGAGATTGCCGCGATCGCCCATGCCGCGGGCGCGGAGGTGATCATGGGCGTCGATCCCCTCTGCCTCGGCATCGTCCGCCCGCCCGCGGATCTCGGTGCCGACATCGCCGTGGGGCCGACCCAGCCTCTGGGCGTGCATATGAATTGCGGCGGTGGCGTCGGCGGCTTCATCGCGTCGCGCGACGAGGAGCGCTATGTGCGCCAGTATAACGGCTTCCTCGTCAGCCTCACCGGCACCGCCGAGCCCGGCGAATATGGCTTCTCGCTGGCGAGCTCGCACCAGACCTCCTATGGCATGCGCGAGCAGGGCCGCGACTGGACCGGCAATTCCGTCTATCTCTGGGCCATCGCCAATGCGGTCTACATGTCGCTGCTGGGCCCTGAGGGCTTCCGCGAGCTGGGCGAGCTGATCCTGCAGCAGGCCCATTACGCGGCCCGCTGCCTCGGCCGGATCAAGGGCGTGAAGATCCTGTTCCCGGAGGGCTTCTTCAAGGAGTTCGTGGTCAATTTCGACGGCACCGGCAGGAAAGTCGCGCGGATCAACCGGGCGCTGGCCCGGCGTGGCATCTTCGGCGGCAAGGATCTCTCGCGCGAATTCCCTGGCCTCGGCCAGAGCGCGCTCTACTCGGTCACCGAGATCCATGACAAGGACGATATCGACCGCCTGGTAAGCGCGCTGAAGGAGGTGGTCGGCAAATGACCGCAGAGAACCGCCTGCGCAAGTTCCACGCCGCCCGCTGGGACGAGCCCGTGGTCATGGAGCTCGGCCATCCGGGCCGGCGCGGCCAGATCTTCCCCGAGGCCGATCCCGCCATCCGCAAGGCCGTGGGCGAAGCCGCGAAGCTGATCCCCGCCGGGCTCGCCCGCCGCCAGGCGCCGAAGCTGCCGGAGCTCTCGGAGCCGGAGGTGCAGCGCCACTATCTCCATCTCTCCCAGGAGACCCTGGGCATGATGGGCATCAGCCTCTTCGGCACCTGCACCATGAAGTACAACCCCCGCCTCAGCGAGGCCGTGGCCCAGCGTCCCGAGCTCGCCGAGCTCCATCCCTGTCAGCCCGAAGAGACGCTGCAGGGGGTCCTGCAGATCATCCATTCCTTCGACCTGATCCTGCGCGAGCTCTCGGGCATGGATCAGTTCGTCTTCCAGGCCGGCGGCGGCGCCGACGCGGCCTATACCCATTGCTGCATCACCCGCGCCTGGCACCAGGCCAAGGGCCAGCTCGCCGAGCGCGACGAGATCGTGACCTCGATCCAGGCCCATCCCTCCAATGCGGCGACCGCCGCGGCCGCCGGCTTCAAGGTGGTGACCCTGCAGCTCGAGAAGAACGGCTATCCCTCGCTCGCGGCGCTGAAGGCCGCCGTCTCGAAGCGCACGGCCGCACTCCTCATCAACAACCCCGACGATATGGGGATCTACAATCCCGACATCAAAGAATGGATCCGCATCGTCCATGAGGCCGGCGGGCTCTGCTTCTACGACCATGCCAATTTCAACGGCGTCATGGGCAAGATCCGCGCCCGCGAGCTCGGCTTCGATGCCTGCATGTTCATGCTGCACAAGACCTTCGGCGCGCCCAAGGGCGGGGGCGGGCCGGCCGTGGGTGCCTATGGCTGCAGCCACGAGCTCGCACCCTTCCTGCCGAAGCCGGTGGTGGCGCTCGAGGATGATAGATACCGCCTCGACCATGACCGGCCACAGAGCACCGGCAAGATCCGCGAATTCTGGGGCAATGTGCCCCAGGTGCTGAAGGCCTATGCCTGGGCCCGGGCCATGGGGGCCGAGGGCATCAACGAGGCCTCCGACCTCTCGGTGCTCGCCAACAACTACATGGATGCTAGGCTCGGGCGCATTCGCGGGCTGGCCCGCTCCAATGCCGGGGTTGCGGCGCGGCGCATGGAGATGACCCGCTGGGGCCTGGGCAAGCTGAAGGAGGAGACCGGAATCGGCACCGTCGATGTCGCCAACCGCATGGCCGACTACGGCATCGATCCCTATTGGATGTCGCATGAGCCCTGGGTGGTGCCCGAGCCCTTCACCCCCGAGGCGGGTGAGATGTATTCCAAGGAGGATCTCGACGAATGGATCGCGGTGATCGCGGCCATCGTCGAGGAGGCCCATGGCAATCCCGCCTTGGTGAAAAGCGCCCCCCACGCCCAGCCGATCCACCAGATCAAAAGCGCCCCGCTCG
>DATFRE010000390.1:0-6410 GCA_035263545.1 Dongiaceae bacterium | reverse complement strand
GGGTCGCATCCAGCAGGTGGCGCCGCCGCGCCAGCTCTATCTGCATCCTGCGAACCTCTTTGTCGCCAGCTTCATCGGCAGCCCTCCGATGAACTTCGTCAAGGGACGCCTCCGCTCCGGCGGCATCGAGGTGGGGCCGGTCGCCTTCGACTTGCCGGCGGAGTTCATGGGCCGGGTGATGCCAGGCAAAAGCGATATTCTGGTGGGGCTCCGGCCCGAAAGCCTACAACTTCTGCCTCCAGGCAAGGCGGAGGCTTTCATGGCCGAGATCGAGGTGATCGAGCAGCTCGGCGCCGAAAGCTATGTCTATGTCCGCATCTCCGGCGTGGAAACCATCGCCTTCGGCGACCGCCCTGTGGAGCTGGCGGGCGCGCTCTGCGCCCGGGTCGACGGACTGCTAAACCTCGCCGTCGGCGAGCGCATTGCCCTTGGCCTCCGTCCAGAGCTGGTCCGCCTGTTCGATATGGAGAGTGGAGAGCGGCGGTTGGCGGAGAGGTAACTCTTGCCCTCTCCCGCGGGTTGAAGCGCGGGAGAGGGTTCGGGAGCTGGCGTCTACTGCTTGTAGTCCTTCAGCCAGGACTGGTAGTTCGCGATATCCGGCTGGTGCACGCTGCGCCATTTGGTGATGACACTTTGATAGGTATCCGCCGCCTGGTCGGCGGTCATGTCGCCGCCCAGGATGCCCTGGAAGGCGACGAAGTTCGCGTTGGTGTCGAGATCGATCGGATAGTAGTTGGCCGAGTAGTAGGTGATGCCTTTGGCGACCCAGGCCATGAGCTGCTTGTCCGTCGCCCGCGTGATCTGGGAGGTGTCCCAACGCGTGTCGTTGGGCAGGTCGCCGGTCATGGAGTAGAGCGCATTCAACCGGTCCGGCGTATGGAGAAAGGCGAGGAAGTTGCCGGCCAGCGCCGGGTCCTTGGCGAAGCGGGTCACCTGGAAGCCGGGCGTGTCCTCATACATGAGGGTGGCCAGCTCCGGCTTGCCGAAGGCCGGCACCTGCATCACGCCGATATCCTTCCCCGCCTTGTTCATGGCGACGATCATCTGCAGATAGCCGGGCGAAGCGAAGACCATGGCCGCCTTGCCGTCCTGGAAGCGGGCGAGCCCATCGGCGTAGAGGATCGAATTGACGTCCTTGTTGAAATAGGGCTTCAGCTCGACAGCCTTCTGGATCCACGACTTCCAGTTTGGTGATGTCATGTCGCCGTCAATGGTCTGCTGAATCAGGCCGGGCACGCTGAAGACCTGGTACTGCAAAGCGACGGCGAGGTTCTCGCCGCCGAAGCCGTCCTTCAGCCCGGTGACGATGGGATCGATTCCGGCCGCTTTCAGCTTGCCGGCCACGGCGATGAATTCCGCCCAGCTCTTGGGCGGGTTGTCGGCATCGAGCCCGGCCTGCTTGAACAGCACCTTGTTGTACACGATGGGATAGATCCGGGTCTCGATGGGATAGACCCAGGTCTTGCCGCCCCAGCGGGTGCCCTCGATGGCGGGGATGGGCTTCAGATCGCCGGCGTCGAAGGCATCCTCATTGGCGACGGTGCAGCCTACCCAACTCAACTCCAAGGACCAGGTGCCGCCCCAATTGTACCAGACATCGGGCCCGCTGCCGGCCTTGCAGGCGGTCTTCTGCGTGGTGTTGTAGGTATCGGTCGACTGCAGCACCGTGTTGACGGTGATGTTGGGATGCTGCGCCTGGTAGAGCTTGATCGACTGGGCCATCCAGTCCTCGATGCCCGGGATCTCCTGATTCCCGAGCCACCAGATGGTGAGGGTCTGGTTTCCGAGCTTGCTCACGTCATAGGCGCTCCCGAGACCGGCCGCCTTTGCCGGCAGGTCCACCGCGGCGACAGCCGCCACGGCAGCGAGCCCACTCAGAATGCTCCGTGTCGCTGTTCCCATTCTCATCGTGCTTCTCCCTTCTTGATTGCACTTCACGTCATCGTCACGCCTCAGCCCTTCACCCCGCCGGCCGTAAGGCCGCGAATGAAGAAGCGCTGCCCCAGCAGATAGAGCGCCAGCATGGGCAAGGTCGCCCAGAGCATGCCCGCCATGACCACCGGGACGTCCAGCCGGTAGCGCGAGTTGAACAGCGTCAGCCCGACCATGAGGGTCCGGAGACTCTGGCTCTGGAGGAAGATCACCGCGATCAGCACCTCGTTCCAGACCCAGAGCGCCTGAACGATCACCACGGTGATCAGCGCCGGACCGGAGAGCGGCAGCACGATCTCCTGGAAAATGCGCCAAGTTCCTGCGCCGTCGATGCGCGCGGCCTCGAGCAGCGGCCGCGAGATGGTGGCGAAGAAGCTCGTCAGCAGAAAGGTCGAGAAGGGCAGCATGATGCCCGTATAGATGACGATGACGGCGTGATAGGTGTTCAGCTGGTTGACATCGACCACCATCTGGAAGAGCGGGATGACCAGCACGATCGGCGGAACCACCAGCAGCGCGATCAGGAGTCCCAGCACCAGCCGCCCGCTGGGCCAGCGCATCAGGCTGAGGGGATAGGCGGCCAGCGCCGCGAGCGCGGTCGAGACCAGGACCGAGGCGGCGGTGATGAGGAAGGAGTTGAAGAGCCAGAGATAGAGATCGCCGCCCTTCAGCGCCTCCGTCATGCTGGCAAGAGTCGGCGCCAGGGGCAGGCCCATCTGGTTGCCGGCGAATTCCGACTTGGTCTTCAAGGCGCTGACCACCATGAAATAGACCGGCAGCAGCGACAGCAAGGTGAAGGCGAGGAGCAGGAGATGCTGGCTCGCCGCGCCGATGCGCCGGCGCCGGATCGCCGCGGAGGAAGCCCGATCGGAGGCGAGCGCGCCAGCCATGACCACTACTCGTAGCCATGGGTGGCAAAGCTGCGCTCGAGCCAGCTTCGCGCCACGACCAGCAGCATGACCACGGCAAGCAGGACCACGCCCGCCGCGGCGCCGACCCCGACCACATCGTTCTGGAACACCTGCTGATAGATGTAGAACTCCGTCACCACGGTGCTGTTCATCGGCCCGCCAAGCGTCATCACATAGACATAGGCGAAGACCCAGGAGAGCATGTTGATCAGCTCGACCACGGCGTAGAAGGCCAGGGCCGGAGCGAGCTGGGGCAAGGTGACGTGCCAGAGGATGCGCCACCAGCGTGCGCCATCGACCCGCGCCGCCTCGAAATAGGATTCGTTGACGCTCATGAGCCGGGCGAGGCAGAGGACAACGCCGAATCCGAGCTCCTTCCAGATGATGACGAACATGATCGTGGGCAGCGCCCAGCGCGGGCTTCCGATCCAGTCCTTCGCCAGCAGGTCGAGGCCAAGACCGCGCAGGACCGTGTTGAAGACGCCCTGGTACTGGAAGACATAGCCGAAGACGACACCCACGACCGGAATCGACAGGACATAGGGGACGAACAGCAATGTCCGGTAGATCTTCCACCCTCGCGGACGGTCGAAGAGGACCGCCGAGAGGATAACGCTGAGCGCCACCATGATCGGCACGCAGAGGAAGAGCTTCAGATTGTTGGTCAGCGCCGTGGCGAAGAGGGAATCGGTGAAGATGTAGTGGAAGTTGTTCAGCCCGGCGAAGGTCGAGGGCATGAAGGCCGATGTCGCCACGTTCTGCAGGCTGTAGCGGAACAGCGTCGCGATCGGATAGGCGAAGATCCCGACGACGAACACGATCATCGGTAGAGCGTAGATCCAGGGGAGCCAGCGACCGACCTTCACGACCAGCGACCTCCTGCTTTCAGCCTCCCGGCCAGAGCCGGTCTCGTCACATCCTCAAAGCTTGCCCAGCGCCTCGGCATAGCGCTTGGCCGTCTCGAGCCCGAAGGGGCTTGCCGGCGTCGAGGGGATGCGCGGCTTGATCTCGGTGATGCCCAGGCGGTGGCCCAGCACCGGCTTGCCGTAGACCAGGAAGGTGTCCATCGATTCCATGAGGAAGATGAGGAGCGGCAGCACCTTGGCATAGAGGCGTTCCGCCTTCTTCATCCCTTCCTCGGTGCCGCTCGCCATATGGTCGAAGATGCGCGCGAGCACGTCGAAGGCCTCGCCACCCGGAATGATGCCCACGGCGCCGGCGCGGATCGAATCGATCATCTCGATGCCGTCGCGGCCGTTGAAGACGTCGAGGGCGCCCTCCGTCTCCACCATCAGCCGGGCGATGGCGACGGCGGTCGCCTCGAGCTTGACCACCGTGAAATTTCGATGCGCCCGGTGCAGCGCCTTGATTCCGGCATGGGAGAGGCCGATGCCCAGATATTCCGGCGCGTTCTGAATCCCTACTGGAATGGGCGAGGCATCCGCCACGGCGCCGAAGAAGCGGATCAGCTCGGATTCCGGCACATGCTTGACCAGAGGCGGCTGCAGGATCGCCCAGGCGGCGCCGGCCGCCGCCGCCGCTTTCACGAACTCGATCTGCCCGGCGATGCTGGTCTCGGCCACGGTGACGGTGAGCGGCACCTTGCCGTCGATATCCTCGGCGACCCACTCCATCAGCATGCGCCGCTCCGCCGTCGAGAGCTTATTGACCTCGCTCGCCAGCCCCAGCACGCCGATCCCATGGACCTTGTGCTTCAGCATCGAGCGGATCTGCCGGCGCATCGGCTCGCGGGCGAGTTTGCCCTTGGCGTCGAACAGCGCGTAGACCATCGGATAGACGCCAAAGAAGCCGGATTTGGTCTTCATGTCTCCCCTGCCCCCATTCCGCCGGCGGTTGCGGTTTGCTGGCTAGTGTAACGTTAAAGTCGCGGAAGGGAAAGGGTTTGCGTGCCGGACCGCGATGGCCGGTGGCCCGCCTTCCGTCAGGCCGCCGGCAGCGGGCGGCGGATGTAGTACTCGGGGTCGCGGGCCTGGCGGATGAGGGTCGGCAGGATCTCGCGATAGGCCTCGCGGAAGCCGCGATAGGCCGGCGGCATCTGGTCCTTCACCATCTCGTGTAGCCGGGGGAGGGCGTGGAACGGCACCATGGGAAACATGTGGTGCTCGATGTGGTAGTTCATATTGGCATAGAGGAAGCGGCAGAGCGGGTTCATATAGACGGTCCGCGTGTTGAGGCGATGATCCCTGACCATCTCCGCCAGGCCCGCATGCTGGGTCAGCACGCAGAGCTGGTGGAACCAGGCGCCATAGAAGCGCGGCAGGCCGATAAACATCAGCGGCAGCAGGCTTCCCGTCGCAGCCGATCCGCCGATGGTGAGGATCACCAGGGCGACATAGGCGCGGCTCGACCAGATCATCTTGCCTCGCTGGGTCTCCGGTACGAATTGCCGGGCACCCGGGGTCATGATCCCCA
Source organism: Dongiaceae bacterium (assembly GCA_035263545.1). Lineage (GTDB taxonomy): Bacteria > Pseudomonadota > Alphaproteobacteria > Dongiales > Dongiaceae > DASXQK01. The sequence continues at coordinate 1,134 of DATFRE010000390.1, read as the reverse complement.
CAGCATGGAGCAGGATCTTCCTGAGCTCGACCGAGCCGCTATAGAGGTACAGGAAATCGCTGGCGATCGCCGGCAGGTTCGCCGGCCGCGGCACGGTGATTTCGGGATCGCGCCCCACCATCATCGTCTCCAAATGATGGCGCGCGTGGCTCCAGCGCCAGAGATAGGCCTCGCGCAGGCACATGAAGGAGCAGAGGTGATAGAAGGCCTCGTTCAGCCAGCGGCTGCGGAAGGCGGTGCCATGGCTGCATTCATGCCAGTGGGCATCGCTGGAGGTATAGAGCGTGCCGTAGACGAAGAAGGCCGGCACGGCCCACCAGCTTCCCCAGGCGAAGAAGGCGACGACGACGCTGGCGGCGAGCAACAGCATCCAGGGGGCGAAATTGGCGAGGCCCGCGCGGTCGCTGCGCCGCATGAGGGTCTTCAGCGCGTCGGGCGGCAGCCGGCAGCTATGCCACTTGCCCTCGACCCGCCGCTCAATCCCGCTATCGTCGAGGGCGAGCGCATCCTTCGCCCCGCCCGATAGCTCGTAAGCCCGCCGTTCCCGGATCATCGCCGCAGCGCCTCCGACGCGCGAGGCTCGCCTCGAAACGATGTAGCGTTAAAGTTCCTGTGCCCCAGTGTCAACCGCGTGGTTGGTCAGGTCGAGCTGCCGCGCTGCAGCGCCACGGGATAGACGATCTCCGCCTGCTCGAACCGGCCCTCCGACAGCCGCCTCAGGATCTCGGCGCCGCCGCGGGAGCCCATCTCATAGGCCGGCGATCGCACGGTGGTCAGCACCGGCGTGGTGTACTGCCAGAATTCGAAGGCATTGAAGCCGGTGATGGCGACATCGCCGGGGACGGCGAGGCCTTGCTCGGCCATCAGCTTCATGGCGGCGATGCCCATCTGGTCGTTGCCGGCGACGATCGCATCGGGGCGGCCATGCTGGGCGATGGCGGCGGCCAGCGCCGCCCGGGTGTCGTTCAACTCGGCATCGCCGCAGCGCACCACACGCAGCGATACCTCGGCCCCGCTCTCGCGGATGGCATCGCGCAGGCCCCGGACCCGTTCGGCGATGGCGGGCCAGTGGACTTCCGGGATCAGAGCGACGAGCCGGCGGGCGCCCAGCTTCAGCATCTCGCGGCCGACCAG